>DATCKT010000098.1:0-10867 GCA_036562195.1 Limnochordales bacterium | reverse complement strand
CCCGGGAGAGCACCCGCTGCACGATGGCCTCAGGCGGCGGTCGCCGCCAGTCCACGGTATCCACGGTCCACATGATGGTCCAGTGACCGGTGTCGGCCGCGATCCGGACGATGCGGGGATCCAGCTCGCCGTAGGGCGGAGCGAACAGCGCCGTCTCCACACCGGCCAGCTCCGCGAGGAGCTCCCGGTTGCGGACGATCAGTTCGGCCAGCTGCTGGTCCGTGAGGGCCTTGGGATGGTCGTGCCGGTAACCGTGGTTGCCCAGTTCATGCCCGCCTTCCACCATCTGGCGGACCAGGTCGGGCCGGGCCGCCGCCCAGCGGCCGGTGGGAAAAAAGGTGACATGCACCTCCCGCTCCGCCAGCACCGACAGCATCCCCGGCAGGTATTCGTCGCCCCAGTCCACATTGACGGCGAAGCTGACCAGCCGTTCCCGCACCGGCACGGAATAAACCGGTTTGCGCGCGTCAAGTCCTAGCGTGACCGGCGGTGCGCCGGCCGGCACCGGAACGGGCCCCTCCGCCTGCCAGACCACCAGCGCGGCAACGGCCACGAGCATGATCCTCAGCCACGGGCGCCACGTCCCCAGCGCGACCGTATGAAACCGCACACTCCCTCGGCGGCCGTCCCGCGTCGAGCGCCTGCCAGGCATCGGCACCGCCCTCCCCGCCGTCGCATGCGAAACCGGCTCCCTGCTCCCGGCACACCTTATGCGGGGACGGGACGGCGGTATGTGCCGCCGCAGCCGGTCATCCCCGCCCCCACTGATCCAGCCAGCGCAAGGGGGCCACGCGCTCGATGAGCTCGCTCAAGGAAGCCCGCTCCGCGTACAAGTGCACCGCCAAAAGCAGCGAGACGAGCGCCAGCCGGGCCAGGGGCGACAACGCCGCGGCCGCCGCCACACCGGCCACCCCGCCCAGGAGGTTCGCGCCCGCGTCGCCCAGCATCGCCCGGGCCCGTAGGTCCCACGGCAAGTACACCGCGGCCACGGCCACAAGGGGCGCCACGTACGGCCACACCGCACTGCCCGGCGCCGCCAGCCACACGAGGGCGATGAAGACGCCGAAGCCCTTTACCGCCCGGCCCGGGCGCAAGTCCAGCAGGTTGAGGGCGTTGGTGCAGAGCGCGATGAGCAGGGCGTTGACGACCCAATCCCGCGGCCCCTCCGAGACGAGGACAGCTGCCGCCACGCCCACGACGCCCCCGACGATGGCCTTCACCGCCCCGCTGGTCAGGACGCCCGCCCGCAGCTGCGCCAGGTGCCCGGCCAACCCCGTGGCCCTGCGGTCGCCGAACACGTCGTCCGCAAGCCCCACCAGTCCCAGGCTGAAGGTGACCAGGCACACGGCCGCCCACAGCGGCTCCACGGGAGCGGGGAGCGGCACGGCAGCCTCGAGCATCACCCCCCTGGCCACATGGGCCGTCATCATCAACAGAAGGACCGCCCCGTAGACGAGCGCGAGCACCGTCCCCGCGGCGCAGGGCACTGGTCGTCCCTCGTAATTGGGCCGCACAAAGCCGGCCCCCTCGATGAGCTGGAGAAACCGCGGCACGGCGGCCCAAGCCGCACCGGCGGCCGCCAGCGTCGCCAGCACCGCGATCACGGCCACCGGCTCTTCACCTCGAGCGAACGGCCGGCTTGCGCGCCGCCCGCTGCACCAGGGCGCCGGCCACGTGCCACAGCTGGCGGCCCCGGTGCAGGAAGCCGGCCAGGTCGCGGCCCGTCTCCCGGTGCCGCATGGCCACCGGCACCTCCAGCACCCGGAATCCCGCTCGGGCGGCGTCGACGGTCAAACCCACCTCGACGCCGAAGCCGCCCGCGAGGCGCGGCACCGCCTCGAGCACCGCCCGCCGCACGGCCCGCTGCCCGGAGAGAGGTGCCTCGAGGGAGAGCCCGGTCAGCCAACGAATGCCCGCCGCCGCCAGCGTTTTCACAAGACCGATCCCTCCCGGCCGCTCGGGCGGCGGGAAGCGGCCGATGACCATGTCCGCCTCCCCCGCCAAAACCGGCAGCCAGAGCCGCCGGGCCTCGGCCGCGCTGGCCCCCAGGTCCGCGTCCAGAAATACCAGCACGTCGCCGGCCGCCGCCTCGATTCCCGCCGCCAGGGCCGCGCCTTTGCCTCGGTTGGAGGGCAGCCGCACGACGCGGCACCCCAGGCGGCGGGCGACCGCGGCCGTCCCGTCGGTGGAGCCGTCATCCGCCACCACGATCTCGCCTACCTCGTCCAGCTCCCGGAGCGCGCCCACCGTGGCGGGTAGGCCGGCGGCTTCGTTGTATGCGGGGATGATGATGGAGATCACGGCACGAAACGCCTCCGCAGCGCTTCCTTGGCATTGGAGGGGGCTTGACCGGTGCGCAACCGCTCCACCAGGGCAAACAGGCCCCAGGGCGTGTCCACCGCCTCGATCACGTCACCGGCAAGCCCTACCGCGGCTGGCGCGCGCCGGGCCGCGGCCCCCGAACCCGGCACCGCGAGCACGGCGCCTGCAGGCCACGGCGCCGGTCCGCCGCCTACCTCCCATCCTTCCGCCCAGACAACGATGGCGGCGCGGTCGGCCTCCTCCGCGGCTTGGGCGGCACCGTCCCCCGCGGCCGCCGGGCCCGGAGAAGCGGGCCGCGACGGCGCCGCCGCAGCCGCCGGCGGAACCGCGGCCTGGGGGGCCTGCGCCGCGTGCACCCGCAGCGAGGCGCCGGTCGCCGCCAGCAGCCGCTGCATCCGCTCGGCCGCGGCCGCCTGGCCGGACGGCACGTACACATCCACGGCCGTCCCCACAAGCTGCCCCGCCGCCAGCGCCGTGAGCACCAGGTCGGCGAACTCCCGCTCCGCCGCCAGTTCTCCCTCCAGGCTGGCCACGGCCTCCCTGAGGCCGCGGTTTTCCGCCCGCAGCCCCTCGAGGCTGGCCTCCAGGCGTTGGGCCAGCCGCAACTGCTCGTTTTCCAACGTCCCGCTTTGGGCCAGCTGGGTACCGATGAGCATCCCGATGCCCAGAGCCAAAAAGACTCCGATCAAGGACGCCAGGTGATAACGGATGTCGATGAGCATAGGCCTGTCACCCGAAGCCGAACGTGCCCGTGATGCAATGCCGCCACTGGCCAAACGCCGTCATGCAGGCGTCACTCCCCTGTCCGCGACACTCCCAACCGGCGCCACTTCCATGATGCGGTTACCATCCCAGCCACACCCGGGCCTGCAGCCACGCGAGGCGCAGCAGTTCCCGCAGGGACGGGGCAAGGGCGATCACGATGGCAGCCGGCACCAGCGCGGCCAGCGCGATCTGCACCGGGTACTGGGGCCTGGGCCGGCCGCGGTACAGCTGGCTCACGCCACGCGCATCCACCAGGCGCGACCCCACCTTGAGCCGGACGAGGAAGGTGGACGCCATGCCGCTGCGCCCCTTCTCCAGGAAGTCGATCAGGTTGGAATGGGTGCCCACCGCGACGATGAGCTCGGCGCCGGCCTCGTAGGCGACCAGGAGGGCCAGGTCTTCGCTGGTGCCGGGCGCGGGGATGACGTGGGCAGGCACCCCGAGCGCCTGCACCCTGGCCAGCCCCGGCGCCCTGCCGTCCCGGTAGCCGTGGACGATGACGTCGGCCGCCTGCAGCAGCGACAGGTCGGAGACGCTGTCCATGTCGCCGATGATGATGTCGGGCGGGAAGCCGGCTTCCCGCAGCGCGTCGGCGCCGCCGTCGACGCCGATCAAGACCGGTTGCATCTCGTGAATGTAGGACCCCAGGGCGGCGAGATCGGCCCGGTAATTGTGGCCCCGCACCACCACCAGGGCGTGGCGGCCCTGCACGTCCACCTTCAGCGGCGGCAGCGGCAGGGGTTCCACCACGAAGGCCTTCTCCCGGCGGGCGTACTCCAGCGTGTTGTCGATGAAGCGCTCCACTTCGGCGGGCAGGTTGGTGCGGGCCGCCTCAAGGCGCTCGGCCACCAGTGCCGGCGTCAGCCATGTGCCCGTGGCCACCGCGGTTTCCCCGCGGTACACGCGCCCGTCGTCATCCACGGCAACGGCGTCGCCGTCCCGCAGGGCGCGGGCCAAAGACCGCGGCGCATCCAACAAGGGGACGCCCGCGGCCAAAAGCAGCGACGGGCCCAGGTTGGGGTAGCGGCCCGTGATGGACGGGGCCAGGTTGATCACCGCTCGCACCCGCGCCTGGCGGAGGCCGTCGGCCGCGACTTCGTCCAAGTCCGGATGGTCGATGACGGCGATGTCCCCGGCCCGCAGCCGGGTGATGAGGGCTTTTGTCCGGGTGCCTACCCGCGCCGTGCCGCGTATCACACGGTTAGTGTTCCCCTGGGGGCTTCAGCCGACCCGCACGTCGAGCCGCACCTGGTCGGCCAGGCGGGCGATAAATGAGGAGTTGGAGGGCTTGCCCTTGCCGGCGTCCACCGAGTAACCAAACACCCGCTGGATTTCCTCCAGATTCCCGCGGGTCATGGTCACCTCGATGGCGTTGCGGATGGCCCGCTCGACCCGCTGGGGCGAGCTGCCGTACCGGCGGGCGATGGTGGGATAGAGGTATTTGGTGACCCCGTTGAGCATGCCCATGTCCTGCACGACGATGCAGATGGCGTCGCGCAGGTACTGATAGCCCTTAAAGTGAGGCGGCACCCCAAGCTGCGCGAGGCGGCGGGTAATCTCCTCCAGCACCGCCTGCTGAAACGCATCCTGGGCAGGCCCAACCGCCCCGTTGGGGCGCACCAGCTGCCGCACCCGTTCCAGCAGCGTCTTGACGTCAAAGGGCTTGATCACGCAGTAATCGGCGCCCAGGTTTAAGGCGCGGTTGAGAAGGTGTTCGTGGGCCGCCACGGTGGTCATGACCACCCGGGGGCGAGGCGACGGCCCGTCCGCGTTGAGCCGCTCCAGCACGGCAAAACCGTCCAAGACAGGCAGGAACAGCTCTAGCACCACCGCGTGGGGCACGTACTCTTGGATCAGACGGAAACCGGCGCTCCCGTCGTGGGCCACGCCCACCACGTCGATGTCGCCGGCCTGGCGGGCCTCCTCCTGAATACGCCGGCAGAAGCCCGTGTTGGAATCGAGGACAACCAATCGCACCATGGCAAAATTCTAGTTTCTCGAAACAGCGGGCGATTCCTGCCCGAAAGGCGCCGCGTCCGGAGCGCTCCCCGGTTCGGAAAGGATGCCGGCTTCGTAGGCCATCCATTCGGTCAGGATGCCGTAGCCACGGGTGGGGTCGTTGACGAACACGTGGGTGACCGCACCGACCAGCTTCCCGTCCTGCAGGATGGGACTGCCGCTCATGCCCTGCACGATGCCCCGGGCCACACGCAGCAGGCGCTCGTCGGTGATCTCGAGGACGAGGCCGCGCCCATCGGCCCGGCGGTGGGGATGGACCTGCACGATGCGCACATCAAAGGCCTCCACCTGCCGGCCGTCGACCACCGTGAGCATCTTCGCCGGCCCTGGCCGCACCTCATGGGCCAAGGCCACGGGCACGGGCTCGGAGTACAGGCCGTAGCGGGGCAGGCGGTGCAGCCGGCCGTAAATCCCGTAGCGCGTGTTTTTCTCGATGGTGCCCATGTCGCCCAAATGGCCCTCAAAGACGCCGATCTTCTCTCCCGGGTAGCCGCGCACGCCTTGTTGAATGCCGCGGATGTAGGCTTCCACAATGCGGCCGTCGTGCACTTCGACCCGGTTGTTCATACCGTCGGTGATCATGTGGCCCAGGCCTGCGAAGCGCATCTGCACGGGGTCGTAGAAGGTGAGGGTGCCGACGCCCGCGGCCGGGCTTTGCAGCCGCAAGCCCAGCCGGTAGCGGACGACCTCGTGGCCTCCCTCCTGCACCGCGATGGGCACTGGGACGATGCTTCGGGTAAGGCGCACGCCGTTGCGCAGGACCACGATCTCCAACGGCTCGCCCCGCTGCCCGTAGCGCTCCACCAACCCGTGCACTTGGTCCACGGTGTACAGGCTCTCCCCCGCTAATTCCAATAGGATGTCTCCGGCCCGCAGGTCCGCCTCCCGCGCCGGAAACCGGGTGGCGCCGTGGACGTCGGTCAGCGGCATGGTCTGGGCGATGACGAGCCCCCGGGCGCTGACCATCACGCCGATGGCCTGGCCGCCGGGCACCACAGCGAGGCGGGGCACGACGCTCACCTGCACGCTGCGCAAGGGCAGCAGGCCCAAGAGGCGCAGCTGCACCCGCGCCCCGCCTTCTTCGCCGAGGGCGCGGATGGTCGGGGGCCCGGCATCGGCCTGCAACAGCCACCCGCTGGCCGACTCGTCCACTAAGGTGATGAAGCGCCCCAGGTCCACCGCAAGCTCCTGCCCCGGCAACAGGCGCACCTCGGCGGGAACCCGCAGCACCGCCCGCACCTGCCAGAAGACGCCGAGGACCACCAGCAAGGCCACCATGGCCGTGCACCAGCGCAGGAAGAAAAGAAGTGCCTGCCCGCGGGACGGACGGGCCGGCGGGCCGCCGGGCGGCTGGCCGGCTGGCGGCCGGTGGCCGGGCGGCGCGCCCGGCAGTTTGCGGGGCGGCTGGCCGGGCGGTCGATCCAGCTTGTCCCCCAGCGGTTTGCTGGACGGTCTGCGAAAACGCACGGGCCTGTCACGCTCCCCAGGCAAGCCGGCAGCGGCGGCTGCTGCTTCCTAGGGTGCCCGCCAGGCCCGCGGCGATGAACCAAGAACGCTGGCGCGATCCGAACTAGCTGGCGGCGCTGGATGTCCGGGCCAAGCGCAACAGCTCCCGGGCGTTCTCCATGGTGTGCTCGGTGAGCACGCCCGCGAGCATGCGGGCCACCTCCTCCACCCGGCGCTGGCCGTCGAGCGGTTCCACGTGCACCGTGGTGCGCTCCTCGCCAGCCGCCTTGTGGATGTGCAGGTGGCGATCGGCCACCGTGGCGATCTGCGCCAGGTGGGTCACGCAGATGACTTGCCGTTCCTGCGCCACGGCCCGGAGCCGCTGGGCCACCGCCTGGGCCGTCCGCCCCCCGATGCCCGCATCGACCTCGTCGAACACGAGGACCGGCACCGCGTCCACGCTGGCCAGCACCCGCTTGATGGCCAACGCCACCCGCGACAGCTCACCGCCCGACGCGACGCGGGCCAGCGGGCGCGGCTCCTCGCCCGGGTTGGCCGCCAGGTGAAACTCCACCCGGTCCACGCCGTGGCTCGTGGCCGCAAGCCGCCGCCCGCCCACGGGCAGACCGTCCGGGTCCTCGGCTTGTTCCAGGCGGATGACGAAACGGCCAGGCCCCATGTGCAGACCCTGCAGCTCCTGCTGTACCGCCTCCTGCAGGCGGCGGGCGGCGGCGGTGCGGGCGGCGCTCAACTCCCCGGCCAAGCGGCCGGCGGCCTGCTCCATGCGGTGCAGCTCCCGCTCCAGCTCCGCACCCCGCTCCTCCCTCTTGAGCAGAGAGTCCAGCTCGGCCCGCAGCGTCTCGGCGAAGGCGAGGATCTCCGCGGTGGTGCTCCCGTACTTGCGCTTCAGGTTGCCAATCAACGCGAGGCGCGCTTCCACTTCCTCAAGCCGCGCCGGGTCGGCGTCCAGGCTGTCGGCCACGCGGCGCACCAGGGCCGCGGCTTCCCCCACGTGCACCGCCGCCGTGTCCAGCAGCCGGGCGGCTTCCGCCAAATCGGGCTCGACGTCGGCGAAGGCCTGTAAGGCGCGGATGGCGTCGGCCAGCGTGTCGGCGGCGGCCGGCATGTCGTCACCGCCCGCGTAGAGGCTCCGGTACACCCGGGCCGTCTCGGCGCGCAGGCGCTCCAACTGCCCCAGACGCCGGCGCAACCGCTCGAGCTCCTCCTCCTCCCCGGCGACCAGGCGCGCCTGGGCGATCTCGTCCACCTGGAACTGCAGCAGGTCGATCCGCCGGGCCCGTTCCCGCTCGCTGGCCAGGAGATCCGCCAGCTCCTGCCGGGCCGCCTGCAGCCGGTGCCACTGGGCGGCGAACTCCTTAGCCAGTTGGACCACGGCCGGTCCGCCGTACGCGTCCAGGAGCTCCAGCTGTTTCTGCGGGACCAAGAGCGACTGGTGTTCGTGCTGGCCGTGGATGTCCACCAGCTCCTCGCCCACCGAGGCCAGCTGGCTGACGGTCACCGGGTGGCCGTTGATCCAGCAGCGGGAACGTCCCGTCTTGAGCACCTCCCGCCGCAGCACCAGCGTGTCGGGAGCGTCAGGGTCCGAAATTCCCATCTCCTCCAGCCGCCGGACGGCGGGACTGCCGGCGGGGAGATGGAACACGGCCTCGATGGTGGCGCTCTCCCGCCCCGAGCGCACCAGGTCCGCCCGGGCGCGGCCGCCGATAACGGTCTGCAGGGCATCGATGACGATGGACTTGCCGGCGCCGGTTTCGCCGGTGAGGACGTTGAGGCCGGGGGCAAAGTCGATGTGCAGCCGGTCAATCAGGGCAAAGTCGCGAATGTGCAGCTCCAGCAGCACTCGCCGTCACCCTCCCGATCGTCGCCATGGTCGGTGGCTGCCGCCTCGTCGGCCAAGGTCTTCCCGTCGGTGTGGGCGCTGCGCCGGCGCCCCTTGGGAGGTTCAGCGGCGCAGCTCCTCCAGCAGGCGCAGCACCTCGGCCACTTCGGGCGCAGGCGGCTGCGCCTCCCGGGGCCGGACGAGAATCAACACCGCGTCGTCGCCGGCCAGCGTGCCCAAGACGCCGGGCGGGCCGTACTCGTCCAGCGCCGCGGCCACGGCGTGGGCCCGGCCCGACAACGTGCGCAAGAGGACCAGGGAGCCGCTGTAGTCCACGCCGGTCACATACTCCCGCAGGGCCCAGCGGGTGCGCTCCAGCACTTCCGACGCGGGCGGCTGCGCTGGACGGGTGTAGTAACTCTTGCCGCCGGCGCCCCGGACCTTGACCAGCCCCAGCTCCGCGATGTCCCGGGACACGGTGGCCTGGGTCGCGTGGAATCCCGCGGCCCTCAGCCGCTCCAACAGCTCCGCCTGGGTTTCGATCATATGGGTATCGATCAGACGCAAGATGGCTTGCTGCCGCTGCTCCTTCACTGCGTGCCCGCCTCGCTTTCCGACGCCCGATCGGCCCGGCCGCCTTGACCGAGCCGGACGCGCAACTCCCGGTAGAAGCGGTCAGGCCCCAAGCGCACCAGGCGCGCCCGGTGGCGCGCCCGGCTGACGCGGATCGTGTCGCCGGCCTGCAGCCCGTAGCCCACCTGTCCGTCCACGGTCAGCATGATATCCATGTGGGTCGCGGCCACCCGCACCTCCACCCGCTCGTCGGCTCGCGCGAGCACCGACCGGGTCGCCAGGGCATGGGGACAGATGGGCGTGAGCAGCAACGCATCGATGTGGGGATGGACGATGGGACCGCCCGCGGAGAGGGAATACCCCGTCGAGCCGGTGGGCGTCGCCACGATGATGCCGTCGCCCGAATAGTCCAGCACCGTTTCGGACGCCACCCGCACCTCGATGCGGATGATGCGGGCGAAGGTGCCCCGCGTGATCACCGCGTCGTTGAGGCCGATGAGCCGCCACACCGCGCGGCCTTGGCGCACCACGGTGGCGCTCAGCATCATGCGCTGCTCGATGGCGAACCGCCCCGCCACCAGCCGTTCCAGGGCGGCGTCGAGGGCCGTATGTTCCACCTCGGTGAGAAACCCCAGGTGGCCCACGTTGACGGCCAGGATGGGCACCCGCCGCGGCGCCAGCATGCGCGCGGCCCGCAGCACTGCGCCGTCGCCGCCCAGCACCACCACGGCGTCCAGGTCCCGCCACTGCTCGGCGGGCCGCCCCAGGTCGGGGCGGCCCAGGGCCTCCGCCACGGGCGGCTCCATGCAGACGGCGGCCCCGGCGGCCAGAAGCTGCGTCAAGGCCCGCTCCGCCACCATCATGGCCTTGCCCTTCTCGGTGTGGGGCATCAATCCAAACCGGTTATGCCGCACGTTGTCCATCGGCCAAACACCTTCCGGCTGTGCCCGTCCGATTCCTGCCGCCCCGCTTCAAGCATCGGCCAGTTGCGCGTGGGCGTCTGCCACCACCTGCGCGATGCGGCGCTCCCACTCGGGAGGGACGCCGGCGGCGTGGGCCTCAAGCGGTACCGCGGGGTGGCCTTGCGGTGCCGGGGAACGGTTTTGCGTTGCAGCGGCGTCGCCCGCCGGCGCGGCGGCAACGGGGCCGTCCGGTGTGCCGGGACCCGCCGGTGTGTCCGCCGCCGGGGCGTCCGGGGCGCAGCGGGCCAGCAGCAAATACTCGATGTTGCCCTCCGGCCCGCGAATGGGCGAAGGCGTCACGTCCACCGGCTGAAACCCGTTGGGCTCCAGGGACGCCACCACCTGCGCCAAAACGTCCCGGTGGACGGCCGGATCCCGCACCACTCCCCGCCGCCCGACGCGTTCCCGGCCCGCTTCGAACTGGGGTTTCACCAAGGCGATCATCCGGCCGTCGGGCTTTAGGAGCCCCCGCACCGCCGGGAAAATCTTGGTCAGCGAGATGAACGACACGTCGATGACGGCCAGATCCACCGCTTCCGGCAGGTCGCCGGGCTTCAGGTGGCGGGCGTTGACGCCTTCCATCACCACGACGCGGGGATCGGTGCGCAGCCGCCAATCCAGCTGCCCGACACCCACGTCGATGGCGTACACTCGCCGCGCTCCCCGCTGGAGCAGGCAGTCGGTGAACCCCCCGGTGGATGCGCCGATGTCCGCGGCCACAAGCCCTTGCACGTCCACGCCGAAGGCGTCCAGGGCCCGCTGCAGCTTCAGGCCCCCGCGGCTCACGTACGGGAACGGTTTCCCCCGCACCTCCACCGCCGCCGTCGCGGGCACGAGGACGCCCGGTTTGTCGGCCCGCCGGCCGTCCACGAACACCTGGCCGGCCATGATGGCCCGCTGGGCCTGCTGCCGGCTGGGAAACAGGCCCTGCTCCACCAAC
>DATCKT010000097.1:0-4208 GCA_036562195.1 Limnochordales bacterium | reverse complement strand
ACGTACACGTCCGCCGTGGGCAACCGGAAGCCGGCGTAGGCTTCGGTCACCACGACGGAGCCGGGCGGTGCCTGGCCTGCCCCGCTCAAGTCCAAGGGGAGCCACGGTTCCACAGCCACCGCCGCGTGCCACCGAGAGGATGCCGCCGGATGCAGCTCCAGGTTCAGCCGGCCGCCCAGGACGCCCCATGTCTGGGCAACGCCGCCCACGTCCCGGTATGCCAGCGCGCCGGACCATTCACCCGTCACCTCGGCCCGAACGCCGCTGGCCGCCGCCAGAGCCGAAGGCGTGCACCCGCCCCCCACGGCAGTCAGAAGGGCCAGCCCGGCCATCAGGGCTAAGGCCCTGGCCATCGCTTCGGGGATCGCTTTGGGGACCGCTTTGGCGATCGCCTTGGCTGTAGGGCGAAGCTGCCAAAGCCGTCGCCAGTGCTTACCCGAGGTCATGCCGCTCCCACCCGCTCATCGGCCACCACGCGGCCGTCTTCGAGGCGGACAATGCGCTTCACATGCTCCAGTAGCCGCGGGTCGTGGGTAGAAAACAGGAACGTGATGCCGCGCTCGGCGTTCAGCTTTTTCATGTGCTCAATGAGGGCAAGCCCGGTTCTTGAATCCAGGTTGGCCGTTGGCTCGTCGGCCAGCACCACCCGCGGCTCCGCCGCCAGTGCCCGGGCCACGGCCACCCGCTGCTGCTGGCCGCCCGACAGCTGGTTGGGCCGGCGATGGGCCAACTCGGCGATCCCCAGCGCCTCGAGGGCGGCCATCGACCGCTGCCGCCGAATCTGGCGGGGGACGCCCTGCAGTTCCAGGACAAAGGCCGCGTTCTCCAGCACCGTGAGCACAGGGATGAGGTTGTACGCCTGGAACACGAACCCGATCTCCCGCAGGCGCAGGTGGGCCCGGGCCACATCATCCAGCTGGTCCGTGCGCCGCTCGCCCAGCCACGTCTCGCCCGCCGTCGGCCTGTCCAGGCAGCCCAAGAGGTGCAGCAGCGTGCTCTTGCCGGAGCCGCTCGGGCCCGCCACTGCGGTGAACTCCCCGGGCGCCACCTCCAGGTCCACCCCTTGCAGGGCGGGGGTCTTGACCCCGCCGTTCTCATACACCTTTGTCAGGTTCACGGCCCGTAAGATCGGTTTCACGACCGCGATAACCTCCCCTCGAAACCGGCTGGCTGCAGCGCAGGCCTTTTCAGCGCCCGTCCCCCGCTCCCCCGGAGCCCGCCCCCGTCAGGCGACGGTGCAGGCGGCCGTGGTGGCCCGTCCCCTGGTCCCCCGGAGCCGGCCCTACGCCGCGTGGCGCATGGCTTCCACGGGCTGCAGGCGTCCCGCCACCCACGCGGGCCAGAGGGCGGCGGCCACCGCCGTCAAAATCGCGAACGCCAAGGTGACGGCCACCTGGGCCGGCGTCACGGAGGGGTAGAACACCAGCGGCAGTCCGTACTCGGCCAGCACCTCTTCCATCCCCGGCAAGTGCACCCCATCCGACCAGCTGGCCATGAGCAGACCGGCGACCAGCAGTCCTGCGGCCGTGCCGGCCAGCACCAGCACCAGGCTCTCCGCGAACACCATGCGCATCACCCGCCACCGGTCGGCGCCCACGGCGATGATGACGCCAAACTCCCGGATGCGCTCCACCAGGCTCAGGTAAATGGTGTTGACCACCAAGAGGCCCGCCAGGACGAAGATAAGAAAGGAGAAAACGGTCATGGCGGGGTCCATCAGGTCGAGCAGGGCGGCCATGTCGGGCGAGGCTTCCCGCCAGGTTTCGACGCGCACCTCCGGCCCCAGCGCCGCGGCCAGCCGGGCCCTGGTTTCCTCGATGACGGCATCCATGGGCAACCCCCGCTCGGGCGCGAGGTGCACCTCCAATCGGGTGACGGCGCCCGGTGCGGCCAGCTCCTGGGCTCCCTCGAGGGACAGGTACGCCGCCTGGAGCTCGAGGGACGTCTGGGGAAAGTCCAGCAGCCCCACGAGGGTGTAGGCGGCGGCCCCCCAACCTTCCGTGGCCGGTGCAAAGACGTAGACGGGATCGCCCAGGTCGACTTGCAGTGCCCTGGCCAGCGCCTGGCCCAAGGCGATCTCGTCCCAGCTGCCCGGGGCCGGGAGGCGCCCAGCGATCACATACTGTTGGGCGAAACGCTGCTCGAGGGCTTCATCTTGCGCCATTCCTATGATCAGCACGCCGCGGGCCCGCGTTTCACCGCTGATGAGGGCGGGCGCCTCCAAGACCTGGCGCAGTTGCGCGCCGGGAAGCTGCCGGCGAAGCGCCGCTTCCACCTGTTCGGCGTCCCGGATCAGCCGGGCGTCGAAATCCTGGGCTTCCTTGGCCCGGAATGCGATCACCTGCAGGTGGCCCGCTTCGCTGGTCAACACTTCGTACATGCCGCTCATGGTGGCCGTTACGAACCCGAAAAACACGAGGGTGAAGACCACGACGGCCGCCACGGCGCCGCCGGTCGCCAGGCTCCGGGTTTTGTGGCGCCAGACGTTGCGCCAGGCCAAGGCCCACACTTACAGGCACCCTCTTTCCAACGCCTGCAGCGTAAAGCAGCCTTCCGGCACGGCGGCGCCCATCTCCACGTCCGTCAGGCGAACGACGGTGCGGTAGCCCTCGCGGGTCCGGTCCTCCACCACCATCAACTGAGGCACGCGCCGGCCGTCGGACTCGAGGTACTCGGACAGCACCAGGCGCTTGACCACCTGGCCCCGCTGGTCGTAGTAGTCGAGCCGCTGGGGTGTCAAGTTGGCCGCCTCGACGGCGATGATGACGCGCCCGTAAGGCGTCGGAGCGCCCTGGCGCGGGGTCAGTTCCAGCACGATGGTGTCCTCCGCCGCGCCCGCGGCTGCGGCCGCTTCCGCAGCAGCGAAAGCGACGGTGTAGTCCTTCTCCATGTCCCGGCCGACGATGTCGTTGTAGCTCACGTCGGAACCCAGAAACGCGCTGCTGCGGCCGCTGGGCGGAAGCCGCAGGGAACGGCCCAGCCGGGCGTTGTACAACCAAAGATCGTCCCCGTCCATGAGAAAAGCTTGGCCGGCTTCCCGGGGCGGTGCGGTGATCCGGATGAGACCGCGCTCCTCCCCGTCGGTCACGATCTCCATGACGTACTCCGTGGCCCGGCCCGGGCGCTCCACCACGAAGGTGTAGGTGCCCCGCAGCGGTCCGCCGCGCAGGTTGTCCAAGACCGCTTCAAGGACTGCGGCGGCGTCCTCGGGCGTCCCCGGCGCGCCCGCGCCTTGGGTCGCAGCGGGAAGGCCGGCGGCCGCCAGGGCCAGCAATGCAGCCAAAACCAAAACGCGCATGCGCTTCGCCTCCACGGCCTCCTCATCCCCTTCCATATGAGCTCGCTCCCATCCGGCGGGCGAGCCTTAATCCGCCCGCATGGCGGCCGCCGGCCGGAGGCGGGCCGCCCGCCGCCCTGGCACCAGGGCGCTGAAGACGACCGCCACGGCGATGACCAGGCCGGAGTACACCACATAGGCCGCCCGCACGGCGCCGTAGACCTCCTCGCTCAGGCCGGCCGTCGGCACGCTGGCGCTGACCGCCCCAAACACCGGGCCCAGGATGTTGTAGGTGGCGAGGAGCCAAGCCGCCGCGTAGCCCAGCCCCAAACCGCCCAGCCAACCGAGGATGCAGGTGAACAACGCCTCCAGCGTCACCAGCACCCCAAGCCGGCGGGGCGCCACTCCCAAGGCGGCAATGACCCCCAGCTCCCGCGTCCTTTCCATCACACTCACAAAGACTGTGCTGGCCACGGCCAGCGCGGCAAAGGCGTAGACGATCACCGCCAGCACGTGGGCAAAGAACCGGTTGGCTTCCACGTCGGTCTTAATTGGGCCAACCAGATCCCAGACGCCCCGGGCCGTGACCCCCGCCGGCAAGAGCGCCTGCACCCGCCGGGCCGTCGCGTCCTCCGTCCCCCGGGCGACGTCCAGGTCGACGGCCGTCGCGGTGGGCACTCCCGTGAGGCGGCGCGCATCCTCAAGGTGGACGATAACCGCGGTTTGGTCCACCGCCGCCACCCCCGTGCGGGCAATCCCGGCGACCTGCAGGCCCATGGCTTGGGGGCCAGCCAGCGAGGCCGCGCTCACCACAACCTGCTCGCCAACCCGGGCGTCGATGCGGCGCGCCACCTCCTCGCCCAGCACCACTTCACCCGGACCCGCCAGCCACCGGCCTTGCACCACCTTAGCCGGGACGCGGCTCAGGGCC
>DATCKT010000063.1:0-6915 GCA_036562195.1 Limnochordales bacterium | reverse complement strand
GAATTCGATTCATCATTTCGATTCCACCTCGGAATTAGCCGCCCCGCGGGGCCGGGGAGGGAAGGATGTGCTCCTGCAGCAACTGGTCACCTTTTGCACCGTGGTGGACGAGGGCGGTTTCACCCGGGCGGCCGAGGTGCTCAAGCTGAGCCAGCCCGCCGTCACCAAGCAGGTGAAAAGCCTCGAACGGGAGATGCGGGCGCAGCTTTTGACCCGCTCCGGGCGCAAGGTGGCCCTGACGCCGGCCGGGGAAATCGTCTACTCCTACGCCCGGCGCATCATCTACACGATCGAGGAATGCCAAGGGGCGCTGGAAAACCTGACCACGCCAGGCTACGGCCGGCTCACCATCGGCGCCGTGTCCACCGTTGCCATGTTCACCTTGCCCGATCTCTTGGTCGCCTTTGCCAAGCAGCAGCCGTTGGTGACGGTGCACGTGCGCACGGGCACCATCGACCAGGTGACGCTCATGGTCCTGCGCAACGAGATGGACCTGGGACTGGTCACGGTGCCCGTCAGCCACGAGCTCATCCACACCATCCCCTTGTTCCGAGACCGCATCGTGCTCATCGCCAGCCCCAACTCGCCGTGGGCGGAGCGGCGGGTGCTGTCGCCGCGGGAGGTGGCCAGCATCCCCATGATCGCCTACGAGCGGGACTCCAAGTTCCGCGCCTACGTGGACGCGAGCTTCGAGGCGGCCGGGATCACGCCCGACGTCATCATGGAGTTCGACAGCCACGAAGCGGTCAAGTCCATGGTCATGGCCGGTTTCGGCATCGCGATGGAACCGTGGTCGGCGGTGGCCAAGGACTTGCGGGAGGGGCGGCTGGTGGAGCTGACCATCGCCGGCTTTGAGGAGCTGGGCCGCATCACGTCCCTGATCATGCGCCGGGACCGCCACCAGACGCCGGCGGTGCGGGCCTTCCTGCGCCTGGTGCGCAGCACGTTCCCCAACCCGCCGCGGGTGTTTTAGGCCACGCCTGGACGCCCGGCCACGCCCGTGGCCTCGCCCGGCACGGACTACGCGCCTCCCCGGCGCCGGAGCCGGCACCAGAGGAAGTAGCCGAAGCTGGCCGGGCCGCCGGCCCACAGCAGGCGGAAGGCCAACGGGTGCAGCCCCTGCGCGCCCACCTTCCCGTCGGAGAGGTACAACCCGGGCAGCCCTTGGACGACGGCTTCGTGAAACTCCCGCTCGGGCAGCTCCCGGGCGCGGGCGCGGGCTTCCCGGACGAAGCGCACCAGGCGCCGCCGGCGTTCGTCGCCGCAAGGATAGTAGCGCACCAGGTTTAAGTCCCCGCCGGCCGCGTCCTCCGCCTGGTCGATGAGGTAGTCCAACAGGATGTGCAGCCCGCAGATCCAGGGGAAGTACGCCTGCTCCAGCCGCTCCGCCTCCGCAGCGGTGAGGCCCGGGCGTGCCGCCGCGGCGAACAGCGCGAACATAGCCAGCGTGGAGCCGCAGGCCGCGGCGAACTCCCACCAATACAGGTCCCGCCACGGGGCGCCGCGGTCGTGGAACCACGCCGTCAGGGCCGGCTCGCGCCGGTTCAGCGGGCCGTGCTTGTATACCTGCAGATCGGTGTAAAGGCCCACCAGGCGCCGCACCCGCTCCCGCACCACGGGGTACGAAGGCAGCTCCGCGACGCACGCTTGGCACTGGTTGACCAGCGCTTGCAGGTAGCCGCCGTCGTCCTGGTTGGGGTGCAGCCCGTAGTAGTCGTGCTGTGGACCGCGGTCGTCGACCGCGTCCAGCATGGCCAGGTGCAGCTGCCGGAAGTCGGCCTCGTCCAGGGAAACGCTGCGGTCGCACAAGTTGTCCAGGTAGTCGGAGATGGTCTGCAGGGCCACAATCAGGCGCACGATGGTGGGCGCCCGCTCGGGGCGCAGGACCGCGAAGACGCTGCCGCCTTCGCAGTGAAACCGCTTGCTGGTGATGCTGGCCCGGGCCTGGCGCCGCAGCTCGGGGTTGGGGATGCGCTCGATGCGGCGCTCCCAGCGATCCAGCTCGGCCGCGACCACGGGCAGGACCTCCCGGGCGATCCTGCGGGCAAAGACGGCATGGGACCAGGCGCGTCGGAGGACCATGGCACCTACAGTGTACCCGCCGCGCACGGCTGGCGATCGCGCCGCGGCCGTCCCTGCCCCGCTTGCCGGCCGGCCGCCGCGGCTGTTGCCCGCCGCCGCCACTTGTGCCCGCCCGGCTTGCACGGCCGTTTCGCCGGCGCCACGCTGCCTACGCGTCGGTCGCCGCCGCGGCCGCGGACAGACCCAGGGCCTGCTTGATCTCGTCGGAGGAGTTCTCCAGCACCTCGGGGTACTGGCGCAGCGCCTCCCGCAGCGCCGCGCGGGCTTCGTCGTTGAGGACGCTGAGGTCCACATGGCCGTTCATGGCCTTGGACAGCTGGTTGACGTGGTGCGGCAGGGACTTCCAGCCGACGCCGTTGTCCTCGTCGATCAGCATCGAAACGGCGACAAGGCCATAGTAGCGGAAGCCGCCGCCCGCCGCCGGGCGGATGTAGACCCACACGGGGTACACCCAGCGCCCGTTGGGCACCTCCTCGGGCGTCTTGACCCAGCGCACCGCCTGCTCGATGGCGGTGCGGCCGTGCAGGGCCGCTTCGTCGAACCACGCCCGCGCGCCGTCGACCACGACAGCCGTCAACTTGGCGCCGCGGCCGCCGTAGGCGTTGTCGGCGGACACGATGGGCAGCATGCCGCTGGCTTGCTGTTCGTCGTAGCAGGTCGGGTCGACCTGACCCTTGCGCACTTTGGCCATGGGGCGATCCCTCCGCGTTTCCGGGTATCCCCAGTATACCACAGGGTGTCGGCGGGGCGCTGCGTGCGTGCCGCGCCCGGAACACCCGCTCTCGCGATTGTGATAGAATGACAAAGTGGAAGGGTGGTGTCGCACCGCAATATGGCGGTGGTGCGGGAATTTTTCAGTACCAACCAAATCGTGGTCGTGTTCGCTTACGGCCTCGTCTATTTCCTGCTGGGCTTCGCCCTTTCCCTGCAGTCGCGGCGGACCAGCGAGCTGACGCTGGCCCGGGCCTTGCCGCTCCTCGGCACCTTCGGCATCCTGCACGGCGTGGCCGAGTGGGGGCAGGTGTTCATCCCGATACAGGCCACGTACCTGTCGCCGGAGAGCATTGTCGTGTTGTGGGCCGTGCAGGGAACGATGCTGGCCGTCGCGTTTACGTTCCTGTTCCAGTTCGGCCTGCGGCTCCTGGCGGAAGGCCTGCCCGCGCGCTACCGGTACTTGCCGCTCCTGCCGTGGGGCATTTTCGCCGTCTGGTTTCTCACCTTCACGCTGGGGCGGCCCCTCTTTGGGGAGGAGCTGGCGGCCAGCTGGCTGGATGCGGGTGACGTCTGGTCCCGCTACATGCTGGCGCTGCCCGGGGCCATCGTGAGCTGCTACGCCTTGAGCCGGCAGGCGCAGGAGTTTTCCCGGCTGGAAGTCCCGCGCCTGGTGAGCGTGCTGCGGCTGACGGTGGCGGCCTTCGCCGTCTACGCCGTGGCGGACGGGTTGATGGTGCCGCCCGCGACGATGTTCCCAGCCCGCTGGGTCAACACCGAGGTCTTCTTCCAGCTGACCGGCTTGCCCATCGAGATCTTGCGGGGCCTCGCGGGCCTGGCCATCACCGTATTCGTCGTCCGGATGCTGGAGATGTTCGACATCGAGCACGCCCGGCGGCTGGAGGAAGCGGACCGGGTTAAGGCGGTGCTGGAGGAGCGGGACCGCATCGCCCGGGAGCTCCACGACGGCATCATCCAGTCGCTGTACGCGGTGGGACTGAACCTGGAGGCTGCGGGCGCGCTGATCGAGGAAGACCCGGCGGAAGCCCGGGCGCGCATCGATTTCGGCATGGAGCGGCTGAATGAGGCCATCCGGGATATCCGCCAGTACATCACCAACCTGCGCTCGCCCATCGAAGACCGGCGGACGCTGCAGGAGGCGCTGGCCAGCATCGCGGCCGAGTTCCGGCGGGACTTTGGCGTCGCCGTGACGGTGGAGGCGCGGGGCGAAGCCGCGACCCGGGTGCAGCCCGATGTCCTCAATCACCTGCGGCAGATCACCCGCGAATCGCTTACCAACGCGGTGCGCCACGGCAAGGCTAGCCGCATCCGCATCGTGGTGGACGTGTCACCGCAGCGGGTAGAAGTGACGGTGAGCGACGACGGCACCGGGTTCCAGCTGAGCGAGGCGGTGCCCCTCACCGGCAACGGCCTGCGCAACATGCGCCAGCGCGCGCAGCTCATCGGCGGCGAATTGCAGGTGACCAGCGCCCCCGGCCGGGGCACGCGGGTGTGGGTGGCGGTTCCCCGGAAGCAGGCGGGCGGTTGAGCATGAGGCGGCTGTGCGAGACGCAAAGCGGCCGCGAGGGGATGCCGCGGCCGCGTCGGAAAAGGCGCGGGAGGGCGCAACGACGCAACAAGGGGTGGGACCGGGTGGATACGATTAAGGTTGTGATTGTGGACGATCATGAGGTGGTGCGGCTCGGGCTCAAAAGCCTCCTCAACCGCGTGGCCGACCTGCAGGTGGTGGGGGAGGCCGGTTCAGCCGCCGAGGCCGAGCGGGTCGTGGAGCAGACGCGCCCGGACGTGGTGGTGATGGACATCCGCATGCCGGGCGGCAGCGGCATCGAAGCGTGCCGCGCCATCCGCTCCCGCTGGCCGGAAACCCGGGTCATCATGCTGACCAGCTATTCGGACGACGAAGCCGTCATCGGGTCCGTCATGGCGGGGGCCAGCGGCTACGTGCTCAAGCAGATCGGCACACAGGAGTTGGTAGACGCCATCCGGCGGGTGTCCCGGGGCGAGTCGCTGCTGGACCCGGGCGTCACCGGCAAGATTCTGGAGCGGGTGCGGGGCGGTCCGGGCTCCGGACTGGGCGACGGCCGGGGCACGCCGGAGGCCTTGACCGAGCAGGAGGAGCGCATCCTGGCTTTGATCGCGGAGGGCAAGACCAACCGCGAGATTGCCGCGGAGCTGTTCCTGAGCGAAAAGACCGTGCGCAACTACGTCAGCAACATCCTGGCCAAGCTGCAGCTGCACAACCGGGCGGAGGCGGCTGCGTGGGCGGTGCGCCGGGGGCTCGACCGGGCGCCGAGGAGCGAGCAGTAGGGTGCTTGTGCGCCTCACCGAGGCGGCCAAGTTTTACGGCGCCCGGCCGGTGCTGGCCCAGGTCAACGTCACGGTCCACGCGGGCGACAAGATCGGCGTTGTGGGCCCCAATGGATGCGGGAAGACCACGTTGCTGGGGATGCTCGCGGGGCGACTGGAGCCCGACGGCGGGCGCCGGGAGGCGTCCCGCGACGTGACGGTGGGGTATCTCGGGCAGCACGTGGGCTTTGAGCCCGCGGACCTGCGGCTTTCCGTCCACCAGTTCCTGCGCAAAGCCGTGGAGCCGGTGGAAGCCATGGCGGCCGAACTGGCCCAGTTGGCGCAGGCCATGGCGGATCCGGCGGTGCACGCCGACGAGGAACGGCTGAAAGCCGTCATGGATCGCTACGCCCGGGTCGCGGCCCGGTTTGAGCAGGCCGGCGGGTACGAGGCCGGCGCCCGCCTGCGGGCGGCCGCCTTCGGCCTGGGCTTTCGCGAGGCGGACCTCGAGCGGCCGGTGGCCACCTTGAGCGGCGGCCAGCGGGTGCGGCTGGCGCTGGCGCGCCTGTTGCTGGAAGCCCCCGACGTGCTGCTCCTGGATGAGCCCACCAACCACCTGGACACCGCGGCCACGGAATGGCTGGAAGGGTTTCTGCGGCAGCTGAAGCAGGCTGTGGTCATCGTTTCCCACGACCGCTGGTTCCTGGACGCGGTGACGACCCGCACGTGGGATGTGGAAGGCGGGCGGGTGGAAGAGTACGCCGGCGCGTACAGCCGCGCCATGGAGCTCAAGGCGGAGCGGCTGGAGCGGCGCCGGCGGGAATACGAGCGGCAGCAGGCCGAGATCCGGCGGATCGAGGAGTTCGTGCGCCGTTACCGGGCAGGGGTCAAGGCCCGTCAAGCCCGGGGCCGGGCCAAGCAGCTGGCCCGCATGGAGCGGGTGGAGGCGCCCACGAGCGCCCCGCAGGGGCCCCGGGTGGTGTGGGGCGCGGCCGGGCGCAGCGGGCGGGAAGTGGTGCGCTTGCAAGGCGTCGCGAAACGTTTCGGCGAGCGCACGGTGCTGGCCGGCGTTGACCTGGTGGTCGAGCGGGGCCAGCGCATCGGCGTCATCGGCGCCAACGGCAGCGGCAAGACGACGCTCCTGCAGATGATCGCGGGGCGGCTCGCGCCCGACGAAGGCTGGATCATCCCGGGCGAAGGCGTGCGCATCGGCTACTTTGCCCAAGGGCACGACGACCTGGATCCCGAGGCCAGCGTCCTTGACCATATCCTGGCCGTGAAGCGGCTCACCCCGGAGGAAGCCCGGCGGCACTTGGCGCGGTTTTTGTTTTTTGACGACGACGTCCTGGCGCCGGTGGGGCGCTTAAGCGGCGGTGAGCGGGCGCGGGTGGCGCTGGCCCGGCTGATCCTGCGGGAGCCCAATCTGCTGCTATTGGACGAGCCCACCAACCACCTGGACATCGCGGCCCGCACCGCGCTGGAGGCGGCGCTGAACGAGTACGAGGGCACGCTGATCGCCGTCTCCCACGACCGGTACTTCCTGGACACGGTGTGTGACAGCCTTTGGGTCGTGGAAGACGGCCAGGTGCGCCCCTTCGACGGCAACTACTCGGCCTACGCCGCGTGGCGCCAGGCGGAGGCGGCACGGGAAGTACCGTTGACGGCCGGAAAAGGCCAGGGCAAGGCCCAGGGCGGCGGCGAGGCGGTCCGCCGCGGGCCGGCAGCCGACGGAGATGGGCCCGGGCCCGCGGCTGGGCGGCGGCCCGATCGCACCCAGGCGGCGGCCATGCGGCGGCTGGCGGCCCGCATCAGCGC
>DATCKT010000042.1:0-3894 GCA_036562195.1 Limnochordales bacterium | reverse complement strand
AGCAGCGCATGGCGGCCCAGGAAGACCAGCGGGTTCAGCCAACGCGGGGCTTGGTCCGGCCAAGACGCCAGGCGCTCCCGAGCGGCCAGGTACTTGGGGCCCGCCCACACACCCAGCAGGACGAAGCCCAGCCACGGCACGAGCGGAAAATAGTCGATGGTGCGGTAGGTCGTAGGATACAGCCCCAGCGGCAGAAACCAGAGAGTGTCCGGATGGTATCGGTCCATCAGCGGGTCGAGCGCGAACAGCACAGCCGCCGCCGGCAGGGCGTAGCGCCGGTACCGGAGGATGAGCGGGGCCAAGAGAAGCGCCGTGCCGATGAAGTGCAGGACGCCGTACGCGATGAACGCGGAGCCGAAAATGGGCCAGGTGACCAAGCTCAAGACCATGCCCCAGGCCAACACCTTGACTCCCCGCTCAAGCCAGCCTCTGGCAGGCACACCCCGGGGCGTGCGGGCTTGGCGCAGGGTCATGCTGACGCCCACCAGCACGACGAAGGTGAGGGCGATGGACCGGGCGAAGAGGACCCAACCGATCGCGTCTAAGCTGCCCCGGTACACGCCGGCGAAGGACAAATCCCACATGCCGTGATAAAACACCATCGCGACGACGGCGGCGCCCCGGAGAGCGTCGAGTTCCCACAAGCGCGCCCCGGGCCTGGAGGCTGCAGGAATCTCATAAACCGCAGGCATGTTAGACACGGCGCGCTGCTCCCCTTTCGTCAATCGCGGACTGGGATCGGCCCCAGCACCCAGACCCCGTCCGGCGTCACCCGGCAGCGGTAGGCGTAGGCTTCGACCCCTGCGGCACGGGCCTCGGCCAGCGCTTGGGCAAAGCCCGGATCCGCCACCCGATGGGCGGCCAGGGCGGTAGCGTCATCCCGCTGCACAAACCAGACCACCGCGGCCCGCAAGCCCTTTTGCACCGCTTCGGCCAATTCCATCAAATGCCGGGTGCCCCGGGTGGTGGGAGCGTCGGGAAACAGCGCCAGGCCGTCCTCCACCAAGTTGCACGATTTGGTTTCCACCAAGCACAGGGGGCGGTCCGGCGCCTCAAGCAAGAAATCCACCCGGCTGCGGCCCCAGCGAACTTCGGCGCGCCAGGCGGTGTAACCGCGGAAGGGCGGCAGGCAATTCTCCGCCAGGCAGCGGGCGAACAGCCGGTTGGGCATGCGCGCGTCCACCGACACCCAGCGGCCGGCGTACCGGACCAAGAGCAGCGTTCCGGCGGTTCGTCGTGCCGATCCCCCAAGTTCTGCGGCGAGTTGTACATGCGCCTCCCCCGTTTCACCCCCGGCCGGTTTCGCCGCGGGTTCCAGCGCGGCGAGCCCCAACGCGCCCGGCTCCAGCAGCTCCGTCATGCGGCCGGAGTTGGGCAGGTGGAGGCGGAGGATGGGACGCGCTTCAGCGCTCCTCTCCCGGCTGGCCGGCCCGGTCCCCCGCCCTTGGCCGCGCCGCCGCGCAGCCAGCGTGGCTTCCACCGTGAACCGGTTGCGGCGCGCGATCAAGTGCACGGGCACGAGGCCGGGTGGAAAGGGAACGTAGGCGCAGCGCGCGCGTGGGCGCGGTGCGGGTCCCGGCGACGGCTCCGGCTCCGCCCCACCCGCGGCCAGCGACGGGTCGCCGGTGCGCTCACGCATGGGGCCAGACGGCGGCGTCAGGGTCCAGATTCGCGGCCGCCACCGCCCGGGCCATGGCCGCCTCCCGGTCGCCGTAGAACATCTCGTACAGCTCCTTTAGGCCGCTCACCAAGCTGGGGCCGGGCCGGCCCACCAGCCGTTCCGGCAGGAAGAAGACGCGCCGGGCCTGCCACGCCGGCAGATCGCGCCAGCCGGGCCGCCGGGCGATGCGGGCCAGGCTCATGCGCTTTTCCGCCGATCCGCACCACGAAGCGCACAGCGTATCCGGCGCCCGCCGCAACACCTCGTCGTCCTGCACCGGTTGGCTCTCCTGGTCCAGGTCCGCGAAGACGTTTTCTACACCCAGGATCTCGAAGAACTCGTGGATCCAGCTGCGGCGGCCCGCCACGATGACGGGCTTGGGCCACCATTCCCACGCGGCCCGGCGCGGGATCTCCATCTCCCGGCCCGCCTCCGCCAGGCGCCGCCGGGCGTCCTGCGCGCGGGCGCGCACCTCGGCCACGGAGCCGGCAAACTGGGCGACCAACGCCCGTCCCGCCGCTAGCGCGCCGAGGGCCTCCGCCACCTGGAGGATCCCCCGCTGCACGCCCGCCAGGCTGTGCCCGTCCACCACCAGGTGCGGCAAGCCGGCATCCTCCAATCGGGCCACGTTGCGCTCCATGCCCGGGACGCTCAAGGAAGCGAGTACCAGATCCGGTTTCAAGGCTCGGATTGCGTCGAGGTCGATGTGGAGGTCGGTGCCCACGTCGGCCACACCGCGACCCTGGCCCGGCAGGCGCTGGCACAGCGCGGGATCCTGCAGCGACCAGCGGTCGACGCCCACCAGTAGGTTTTCCAACCCCAGGGCGCAGACCATTTCGGTGTTGCTCGGACAGAGGGAGATCACTCGCATGCTCTCACCCCCCTTGGAGAAGGCCCCCCTTGGCGAAGGCGGAGGCACCGTCAGCCGGAGGCTCCGTCAGGCTCCGGGGAACGGCTTGCCCGGCGGGCCGCCCATTCGGATTCGACGCGCAGGGCGAGTTTCGTCCTTTCAACAGGTCCGGCTTTCAACAGGTCCGGTTGTCACTGCGCCGGCACGATCCGGTAGACCCACCCGCCGTGGTCGGCCACGTACAGCTCACCCGCCGCGTCCTCGCCAAAAGCCGTGATGCGCAGGCTCGTGCGCAGCAGTTCCTCGTACGGCCACATGGCTCCCTGCTGACCGGGTTCGTCCACGTAGGACGGCGCCCGCTGCGTGCTCATGGCCCAGATGCGGCCGGAGACGTAGTCGGCGAAGAGATAGTAGCCGCGCAGGCCTGGGATCGCGCGGCCCCGGTAGACGTAGCCGCCGGTGATGGAGCGGCCCAGCTCGTGGGAGTACTCCGCGACCGGCAGGATGAAACCGGCGGGGTCGCACTGCGCGTTGGCCGGGTAGCAGTGGCGGCCCTCCATGCGGTTCCAGCCGTAGTTCTGGCCGCCGCGGCTTGTGGCCGGCTGGAAGTTGACCTCCTCCCAGGCGTTCTGGCCCACGTCGGCGATGTAGAGGTCCCCGGTTTCCCGGTCGAAGGAAAACTTCCACGGGTTGCGCAGGCCCAGCGCCCAGATCTCGGGGCGCGCGCCCGGGTGGCCCACAAAAGGATTATCCGCCGGCACGCCGTAGGGCTGGCCGCTGTCCACATCGATGCGCAGCATTTTGCCCAGCAGGGTGCCCAGGTTTTGGGCGTTGTCCCACGGGTCGCCGGCCCGGCCGCCATCGCCGGTGCCGATGTACAGGTAGCCGTCGGGGCCGAAGACCATCGTGCCGCCGTTGTGGTTGGGCGCCGGTTGGTCGATCTGGAGCAGGTGCCGGGCGGTGGCGGGATCGGCCACCAGCCGGTCACGCCCGACCCGGTACTCGACGATCTGCGTGTTGCCCGCCCGATCCGTGTAGTTGACGAAGAAGCGCCCGTTCGTGGCAAAGTCCGGGTGAAACGCGATGCTCAACAGCCCCCGTTCCCCGCCGGCGGAAACCTGGTCGGCGATGGAGAGGAACGGCGTGCTGCGCAGCGAGCGGGACTCCAGGTCATAAACCTTGACGGTGCCGCCCTGCTCCACGATCCACAAGTGCCGCGCGTCGCCGGGGGCGTGGGCGATGTGCACGGGCTGGGCAAAGGTGACGTTGAGGAGCTCCAGCCGCACGGCGGGCAAGGCTTGTGCGGGCATCGTAGGTACACAGCCGAGCGTCGCGACGGCAAGTAAGAGGCCCAACAAGGCGATGCGGCGGCGGTGCCCGGCAC
>DATCKT010000039.1:0-5092 GCA_036562195.1 Limnochordales bacterium | reverse complement strand
CTGGCATAGCGCCACCGGCCGCTGACCCGGTATCCGCCCGGCACCCGCCGGGCCCGGCCCGCCGGGTAGCCGCTGCCGGCGATGACCGCTTCCCGGGGCGTGAACAACTCCCGCGCGGTTTCCTTGGCGAAGGAAGGAGCGAAATATCCTCCGGCCGCGCCGATGTGAACCAGCCACCCCAACGAACCGTCCACGGCGGACAGCTCTTCGAAGATCCGCAGCATCTCCGGCAGCGGTGTCGGCCGACCCGCGAACTCTTCGGGTACCAGCAGCTTGAACAGCCGATGCTCGTAGATCCATTCGAGGATGTCTTCAGGCAGCCGCCCCAGGCGTTCGATCTCCCCGCCCCGCTCGCGCAACGCAGGGGCCTTCGCCGCGATGGCCGAAAGCAAGCCGTCCACGGGTCATCACCTCTTGGCTCGAACGATGAGAGTCCGCCGAAAGGGACGTTTGATGACAGTCCGCCGAAAGGGACGTGTCCGTCAGGATGAAGTCTAGCACAACATGGGGCGCGTGGGATCCGTTAGGCGGGCCGGTCGCCTCCGTTGCGCCGCTGGGCAGGGCTTGACACCCGCTTTCCAGGCGTTTACTCTGAAAGCGATCGGCAAAACAACCGAATAGGCGACGCGGGCATGGTGCGGCTGTCTGGTGCCGAGCACCGTGCCTGCAACCGGGGGAGCTGGGTGGGCCCGGCTGAGAGGACGGAACCGATCCGTCGACCCCTTGAACCTGATCCGGGTAATGCCGGCGCAGGGATGGACTCTCGCCATGTGGAGCCGCTTTCTCCCCTGCGGGAAAGCGGTTTTTTGTTCGTTCAGCGAAGCGGAAAGGATGACGGCCTCGTGAAAGGGCCGCTGGCGGCCGTGGGGCGCTATCTGCCGGTAATCGGTTTGGTGGTCGCGTTGCTGGTCGTTTGGGAAGCCGTGGTGCGCCACTTCGCAGTGCCCAAATACGTGCTCCCTGCGCCCAGCGCCATTGCAGCGGCGTTGCACGCGGGGCTGCCTGCCCTCCTGAAAGTGCACACCCCGGTGACATTGGCAGAAGCCGGCTTGGGCCTGCTTATGGCACTCATCGCCGGGATCGCGTCGGGCACCGTGGTGCACAGCTTTGCCTGGGCCCGGCGAACCCTGTACCCGCTGCTCGTGGTGTCCCAGACTGTGCCTGTGATCGTGCTGGCGCCGCTGCTCGTCATCTGGTTCGGCTACGGACTGCTACCCAAGCTGCTGGTGGTCACCATTGCCTGTTTCTTCCCCATCGCCGACGCAGTGGTGGACGGCCTGGACAGCGCCCATCGCGGCATGCTGAAACTGCTCCGCTCCATGGGCGCGGGCGGGTGGCAGCAGTTTGTCATGGTCAAGGTGCCCGCAGCCCTGGGGAGTCTGTTTACGGGCCTGCGGGTGGCCGCCACCTACGCTGTCATGGCCGCGGTCATCGCCGAGTGGATCGGCGGCGACGCGGGCCTCGGGGTGTACATCGTCCGTTCCGCCAACTCGTTCCGAACGGAGCAGGTCTTCGCCGGGATCGTTCTCGTCACGGTCTATTCCATCGGCCTGTTTCTGCTGGTGGGCCTCGTCCGCCGGTGGGTGCTGCCCTGGGAAGTCCACCTGCGAACCGCTGGGGAAGCCGTAGAGTCCATCCCGGTATCGTCTGCCAATCTCAAGAAAGGAGTCGGTGAAACCTCATGACACAGGTGTGCGCACGGCGGATGATTTTGTTGGGGATCGTTTTGGCGCTGGCCTGCTGGGCGTCTGTTGCCGCCGCCCCGCCCGCCTCGGCCCAGCGCCGGGCCATCCTGCAGCTGGACTGGACGCCCAACACCAACCATACGGGGATCTACGTCGCGCTGGAGAAAGGCTGGTACCGAGAGGAAGGTGTCGACCTCCAAGTCGTCACGCCCGGCACCGACCCCAACACCCTTGTGTTGGTGGCGGCGGGCCGGGCCCAATTTGGCATCAGCTTTCAGGAACACATGACCAGTGCCCGGACGGAAGGGGTTCCCGTGGTGTCGGTGGCGGCCATCATCCAGCACAATACGTCTGGCTTCGCCTCCATCGGCAAGGGCATACGGAGCGCACGCGATTTCGCCGGCAAGCGGTACGGCGGCTGGGGCTTCCCCATGGAACGCGCCATCCTGAAGGCGATGATGGCCAGGGACGGGGCTAATGTGGACGATGTAGAATTCGTCACCATCCCGGGCAGCATCGACTTGGTGACCATGCTGACCCGAGACATCGACTTTACATGGATTTATTACGGCTGGCAAGGGATCGACGCGCAGCTGCGGGGCGTCCAGCTGGACGTGGTGATGATGGACCAGTACTTTGACGCGGTGCCCGATTACTACACGCCCGTCCTGGTCACCTCCGAGGCCCTCATCGCGTCGGATCCCGAACTGGTGCGGGCCGTGGTCCACGCCACCGCGCGCGGCTATGCGTACGCGGCCGAACACCCGGACGAGGCAGCCGAGATTTTGCTCAAGTACGCACCCGAAAACGATCCGCAGCTGGTCCGGGAGAGCCAGCGGTGGCTGAGCCCCCGCTACATCGACGACGCCCCCTACTTCGGCTACCAGCGCTTGGAAGTGTGGCAGGCTTTCGGCGACTGGATGTACGAGAACGGGCTCATCCGGGAGCCCTTCGACGCCCAGGCGGCGTTCACCAACGAATTCCTGCCCAAGCCTTGAGCGAACCAATTCCTGCTTGGAGCCTTGAGCGAAGGGCGTGGGTGGGCGCCGCTGGGCGGTTCCGGGTGCCCCCGCCGGGGCACCCGGAACCGCCGCGGCGGGAGCCCAAGATCGCGGTGGAGCGCCGCCCCGTCGGGAGGGGAAACCGGGTGCCGAAGCTGCTGGTGGAAAACTTGAGCAAGTCGTACGTCCAAAAGGGCCAGCGCCTGCCGGTCTTGGACGGGATCAGCTTTGCCGCGGAGCCGGGCGCCTTTGTGGCCATCGTCGGCCCCAGCGGCTGCGGCAAGAGCACCCTGATGGATATCATCTGCGGCCTGCAGCCCGCCGACGCCGGCGTCGTGACCGTGGACGGCCGACCCGTCACCGGCCCGGGCCACGTGGCCTACATGCCGCAGGAGGACTTGCTTTTCCCGTGGCGCCGGCTCATCGACAACGTCATCGTGCCCCTGCAGCTAAAGGGCATGCCGCGGCACGCCGCCCGGGAGCAGGCCCGCCGCTGGCTGCCCTTCTTCGGCCTGGACGGTTTCGCCGACGCGTACCCGAGCCAGCTGTCGGGCGGCATGCGTCAGCGGGCGGCGCTGTTGCGCACCTTCTTGACGGAACGGGACATCATCGCCTTAGACGAGCCCTTCGGCGCCCTCGATGCCCACACCCGCCGGCGCATGCAGGCATGGCTCGCAGACGTGCACCGGCAGATGGGGCGCACCGTCCTGATGATCACCCATGACGTGGAGGAGGCGCTGGTGCTGGCCGACCGGGTCGTCGTGCTGGGCCCCCGCCCGGCCCGGGTCGTCTACACGACCGACGTGGACCTGCCGCGGCCCCGGGACATCCTGTCGACGGCTTTCGCCGCCTACAAGGGCGCCGTGCTGGCCCACCTAGGCTTTGGGAATCTGGACGGCCCGGCGCTAGCCACAAGCGCGGACCCCGTCGAAGACCCCATCGAGCACCCAATGCCGCACCCACCAGAGCACCCACGAGTTCGCTTGGTCGCCCCGCCCCCGCAGCCGGCAGCGCCGGGTGGTCCCCGTGGGCATTGACGCGCCAGGGACCGGCGGCGCCCGCAGGACCGCTCGCGGCCGGATCTTGATCCTGGCCGGGGGCGAGCTGCACCGGGACGGGGGCCAGGCCCACCTGCTCGAAGGCCCGTGGGAGCACGTCGCCGCCGTCGACCGGGGCGCGGCCCACGCGCTGGCGCTGGGGTTGCGCCCGTCGGTGCTCATCGGCGACATGGACTCCATCGACCCGCGCGATCGGCTGGCCCTCGCGTCCGTTCCGGCCATCCTCCACCCCACCGACAAAGACAAGACCGACACCCACTTGGCCGTCGAGTGGGCGCTGTCCCAAGGCGGCCGCGAGGTGGTTATCGGCGGGGGCCTCGGCCAGCGTTTCGACCACTCCTTGGCCAACGCCCAGTTGCTCCTGGTGCTGCAAGCCCGCGGCGCCCGGGGCGTCGTCACCGACGGGCGCCAGGCGGTGTACCTGCTGCACAGCGAGCTGGAGCTGGCGGCCCCCGCCGGTTATGTCCTCTCCATCCTGCCCCTCGCCTCCGGCTGCCGCGGCCTCACCTTGCGGGGCCTCCGGTGGGAATTGACCGATCACGATCTTATCCCTGGAGAAACGCGTACGGTCAGCAATGAGTTCCTCGACGGGCCGGCGCGGCTTGCCCTGAAGGAAGGGGCAGCTCTGGTCATCACCGGCCCTCCGTTCTGATGGGCCGTTACCCCCGGCTGACCTGGGGCCTGCCGTTTCACCGCGGCCAGCTCGCCCGGCAGGACGCCTTGTGCGGGAGCAGCCAACGCCTAAGGATTGCCCGCCCGCACGCCCTTTTCGGCGCGATCGCGGCGCTATCATGGGCGCCGGGGGCCCACACGGACCGGGCCCCCGCTTGCACGGCGCCCTCGCCCTTCGGCTTATCTGCGGGTCAGCCGCAGCGCCCCTTGATACACCTCGATCCGCACGTCGTGCGCGCCGTCGCCGATCACGCCCGACATCACCGTGCGCACTTCCGACTGCTCCCGCCGCAGCGGCAGGTCGGTTTCCAAGGCGCCCATTTGGGCCATGGCTTCCACGTTCCAGCCGCCTTCGCCCAAGAGGACCACCTCCACCTCGCCGAAGCGCACCGTGATGTCCGCCCCGCGCGTGACGTCCCGCACATCGGCCTCGCCGAAGGAGTGTTCGAGGCGCACGTCGCCGGCCACCCGGGCGATCTCGACCTGGCCGTAGCTCCCCTTCAATTGCACGTTGCCGCCCACCTCCACCACCCGCGCCGCGCCCTGATCGACGCTGAAGGTCACGTCCCCGGCGACGCGGGCCAGCTCCAAAGCGCCCATCTGCACGCTGCCCTCGACAGGCCCCGCCACGTCCCAGGCCTCAAAGTCGCCGCCCAAAAGCTGGACGTTCAAGGGG
>DATCKT010000034.1:0-2411 GCA_036562195.1 Limnochordales bacterium | reverse complement strand
CATTCAAGCCATGGAGTAGGGAGGTGGCGGCGTGCCGGAGGCGTCTGCGGCTTGGACAGAAATTGTTAACCGCAATCGGCGCGAACCTCTCGCACCGCCGGCCGAGGCACCGGACGGTCCGGGCGCACCGCAAGGTCCGATCGCACCGGATGGCCCGGGCGGACCGGATGGTGTGGGCGCGCCGGCCGCTCCGACCGCTGGCACCGGTCCCCGCCGGCGCCGCCATCCTTTCATGGCGTGGCTGGGCTTTTTTCTGGTAATTGTGCCCATCCTGGCCTCGTTGGCTGCACCCTGGCTCGCCGCCCACGACCCCAACCACGTGGACCTGACCCGACGCCTGCGGCCGCCCTCGGCAGAGCACTGGTTCGGCACCGACGAGGTGGGCCGCGACCTTTTTGCCCGGGTGCTGGACGGCGGGCGCCGCTCCATCGGCGCGGGCGTGGGCGTGGTCCTGCTGGCCGGCACCGTGGGGATCCTGCTAGGAGGCTTGAGCGGCTGGGTCGGCGGGCGGGTGGACCTGGTCCTCATGCGGGTCATGGACATCATCCTGTCCTTTCCCGCCCTCGTGCTGGCCATGGCATTGGCCGTGGCCCTCGGCCCGGGGCTCACGAGCGCCGTGCTGGCGGTAGCCTTCGTGCGGGTGCCCGTGTACGTGCGCTTGGTGCGGGCCCAGGTTCTCTCACTGCGGGAACGGGAGTACGTGGTTGCGGCCGTGGCCGCCGGTGCCAGCGGCTGGCACATCCTGCGCCGGCACCTGATCCCCGGCAGCTTGCCGGCGGTGGTGGTACAGGCGACGCTGGATGCCGGCAGCGCGATGGTTCTCACGGCCACGTTGAGCTTTCTGGGGCTAGGCGTGCGGCCGCCTGCCGCCGAATGGGGCGCTATGGTCAACAGCGGCCGTGTCTACCTGCTGGATCAGTGGTGGTACCCCACGTTTCCCGGCGCGGCGGTTTTCCTGACGGCCATCGGCTTTAACCTCCTGGGCGACTACTGGCGCGACCGGCTTGACCCGCGGCAAGCGGCGGCTAGCGGTCGGACGAGCCGTAGACGGCCATCAGGTGGTCGAAATACAGCACCCCCGCCCCCTGACGCTGCGGCTCAAACTCCACCACGTACACCCGCTCAAAGCTGAGAGGCAGCGGGGCGTCAGGGTCGATGGGCGCCTCCACGTAGCGCCAGCCGGTCCAGTCCAGGCCACGTACCAGGGTGAAATCCGTCACCCGGCGGTTGCCCCGGCCGTCGATGTAGCTGCCCCGCAGCCAGTGGCCGCTCCCGTCCCCGTACACCCACAGCCCGATCGCACGCGGCCGGCCGGGAATGGGAATGGGCCGGGCGGCTTGCACGTACGCGGCCGCCGTGCCGCCTCCGCCCGTGCGCAGGTCATAGGTGAGCTTGGCCGCATGGGCGCCCGCGTACACCGGTTCGCCGGGTGCTGACAACGCGAGGCTGGCGCGGGCGTTGACCGCCGTGGCCAACCAGTCGCCGGGCCTGTCGAAACCGGACAGCACGACGAGCGGCTGGTCTACCGTGATCCGCGCCGCCGCGCCGGAACCGTCAAGGTGTGCCGCGACGGTGGCGCCGCCTCGCCGCACCGCCGTCACCTGCCCGCCCCGGTCCACCCGCACCGCTTGGCCTTCCACGGACCATGTGAACTGCCACGGGTTGGCCCACACCCGCCGGCCTGTGGCGTCGAAGGCTTCGGCCCGCAGCGTGAACTCTTCGCCGCTGACCAGCCGCAGGGTGTCCGGGTAGAGACTCACGGCCGCGACGCGCTCGACGACCGTCACCGGTGCCCGCGCGCGGGTGTCGCCGAGGACGGCTTCAATGACGGCAGGGCCCGGTTTCAGCGCGGAGAACACGCCGCTGAATTCCATTTGGCCAGCGTCGCCGTGCACCGACCACCGGACCTCGCCCAAGGGGACCGGGTGCGGCGAATAGTGCTCGTCCTGCCCGAGGACGGCCACGGGCATGAGGCTTCCCACCAGCGCCAGGGGCGCGGCGGGCCGGACGATGAGGCGGGCGAGCCGTCCCGGCGGCGCGGTGCTAAGCACCACCAAGCCGTTGGTCACCGGCCGCTCCCGGCCGTCGGACGGGTAGTTGACCACCTGCGGGTCGCTGCGCCCCGGTGGGCGGATGACCATGGTCGTGGACCCGCCCCCGTCAAGATTGAGGGCTTCGGTGGCCCCCAGGCGCAGCATGAGTTCCTGAAGCTCAAACAGGCTCATGCCGTCGGCTTGTCCCGGGCGCCTCCCGTCCACGGTGACCAAGAAGATTTCGCGATCGTTGAAGCCGACAGCCGTCCGGGGATGGCGCGGGAGCACCAGGCTGTCGCGGATGTCCAATGGCTGCGGCTCACCCCCGCGGATGAGCACGGGTCGTCCCGCAACGGCGTGGCGCACCTGATCGAAGGG
>DATCKT010000015.1:0-4213 GCA_036562195.1 Limnochordales bacterium | reverse complement strand
CGCAATGGCCCCTCACCCTCGGCACGCCCCAAAGGGGACAGTTCGTTTGCTGACGTCTGAACCCTCCCGCACGGTCAACGACAGCCTGGCTAGGGACGATTTCCTGGAAGGCGGGGGGCCGCGGGCGTGTCATAGGGCGCGAGCATGCCCTCCCGCTGCCAGTAGACGAAGCTTCCCGGGTCGGTGGTCTCCAGGACGTCGTTGCCTCACTCCGTCTACGCGCTGGCGAGCCGCTGCCGCCACAAGGCCAGCGGGTTCTTATCCGGTTCGGCGTTGGCCATCTGCCGCATCGGCACGGCGCGCTCCGCCATGGGGCGGCTGAGCTGGTCATAGATAAACGCCGCGTTGAGCTCCGGCCCGATGGGGTCCTTGGGATAGCAGTAATACACCGCTTTGATGCGGGACCAGTAGATGGCCGCCAGGCACATGGGGCATGGCTCACTGCTGGCATAGATCTCGCAATCGGACAGGTCCGTTCGGCCCAGCTTCTGCGCCGCCGCCCGCACGGCCACGAGCTCGGCATGGGCCGTCGGGTCGTTGTCCGTCAGGACTCGGTTGGTGCCAGTGGCTACCACCTCGCCGTTGCGCACGACGACGGCGCCGTACGGCCCGCCGACGCCGGAGCTGACGTTGTCCCAGGCCAGGTCGATCGCCATCTGCATGAAGCGCTGTTCCATCGGACTTCCTCCTCCCGCCATTGGGTGCGGTGTCCCTGATCGTTGGCTTTGGGCGGATGTTTCCCTTCTCCTGGACTCCCTGCCGGCGGCCGTGCCCGGCCAACTGGTCGGATCCAGCGGGGCGGCTCAGCGGGATTTGCCCGGTTCAGGCAGCAGCCGCTCCACCAAAAGGGCGATAATCATCCCCGTCATCATCCCGCTGCCCACGATGTACTGGAGCACGGACGGAAGGGGCGCCAGCGCCGCGTCGGGGACGAACATGACGCCCGTCCCGCCCAGCACCGCGGCGCCCACCACGAAGGTGTCCCGCTGAGACAGCGCCATCGCTGCGAACTGCCGCACGCCGATCAGGAACAGTTGAAAAGCGGCCACCAGCAGCACCGCGTTGGCCACGGGTTCGGGCAGGTGGGTAAGGGCCAGCGCCAGGGCAGGGACCAGGCCCATCGCCATCATGAGCAGTGCGTGGAGCACAAACGGCACCCGGGCCGCGACCCCCGAGAGGTTGACGACGGCGGCGGCGCTGGCAAAGGAGCTCAGCCCCAAGCTCGCACCGGAGCCGCACAGGATGTTGATAAGGCCGGTGACCACCAGCGAACGGTTCAGCGTGGCAGGGTGCGGCGTGCCCCGGACGGCGTCCTCCATGACGTGGATGGCGGCGATTTGCTGGGCGGTGAGCAGCAGTGCGGTCAGGAAGCAGACCAGCACCACGCCGGGATCATAAGTGGGCGCGCCCCACGCCAGGGGCCACGGAAAGCCCAGGGCCCGCACGGGCCCGGTGTCCAGGGCGCTCGCCGCGGCGGACGCCGCCCACGGCGCGTCTTTTGCCATGAAACCCCAAACTGCGAAGGCGATCCAACCCACCGTCATGCCGATAAGCATGCCGAAGCTGCGCAGGTACCGGGGGGCAAACAAAGACACCGCGGCGACGCAGGCCACCGTCAACACACCCACCGCGGCCGCCGGCAGCTGCACCGCTTCCCCCGGGAAACCGAGGCCCAGCATCTTAGGCACCACCGTGCTGCTCAACTCGATGGAAAGGAGCACCATGGCCGTGCCCGTCACGGCCGGCGTAAAGATGCCCTGGATGCGCGCGATGACACCGGTGGCGCCCAAAAGCAGCGTCACCGCGCCCGCGGCCATCATGGCCAGCTCGAGATCGGTGCGCAGCGTCGCCAGGGGTTTCCCGGTGGCCGCGGCCATGGAGCCCAGGCCGATAAAAAGGCCCCACCACATGCCCGCCGTGCCTTCCACAATGGGCAGGCGGTGACCAACAAGCACTTGCAGGAGGGAACCCAGGCCGACAAAAAAGAACACCCGCTGCGCGAGCTCCGCGGTTCCCGCCGCGTCCAGGCCCAAGTACGGTCCGAGGACGATGGGAACGACCACGATTTGCGTCAGCGTGAAGCCGACCCACTGCAGTGCGTACAGCACGGTGCGGACCGGTGCCGGCCGGTCGTTCAGGCCGTAGAGAAGTGCCGGTTGTGGGCTGTTGTCTGCCATCGCGCCTGCTCCGTTGCCAAGACCCTGCCGGATAAGCCCGTCGCGCCAAAGCCTCCTGCCGCGGGCGAGGCGTTGCCGCTGGCCGGAGGCTGTGGGGAGGCGCGCGGTTGAACCTGGATGGGTTCTCGAGCGTCTATAGAGATAGTTCCGAAACCGTCGCAGAAAATCCTCCGCGCACCTCTCCCCATCCCGCTCGGTGGCCGGGCGCCGCGCGTTGCGGAGAAACCGGTGCAAGGGCGATCCGGGCAACCAGTACGGACGCGTTCGGTTTCCGGCGAGTTGGAGAGAGCCGGGGGCGACGCGGGCAAGGAGGACCGGCGACGGCGCGGGAGAATCGCCAAGGAAAGCGGGCGGGGTGCCGGAGGGAGATGGCCGTGGGCAAGAAGTCGAGCAAAGCACCGAAGCGGACCATGGGCCAGCAGGGCTCATCCATGCGGTGGGCCGTGGTGGTGGCCGTGGTCCTGGCGGGTCTTTTGGTCGGCGCGCAGTGGTGGAACCATCAGCAGACCGTCAACGTGATCCAAGCCGCCGCGTACTACGATCAGTTTCCGACGGAGGGCACCCGGATCGGGTCGCCGGACGCTCCGGTCCTCGTGGAGGAGTACTTCGACTTCCAGTGCCCCCACTGCCAGACGGCGTCCCAGGTGGTCGTGAAGCGGCTCCTGGACGAGTACGTGGCCGAGGGCAAGGTGGCGTTCATGTACCGGTTCTTCCCCATCCTGGGGCCTGAATCCGTGCTGGCCGCCCGTGCGGGCTACTGCGCCATTGAGATGAATGCGTTCTGGCCCTACCAGGAGCTGCTCTTCGCCAAGCGGGGCCTGAACAACAACGGCACGTACAGCCGGGACAATCTGATCGAATATGCGGGGCTGCTGGGCCTCAACACGGCCGAGTTCGCGTCGTGCCTGGACAGCGACCGCTCGCTGCAGTACGTGCAGCAGCAGGCGCTCCAGGCGGCCCGCATGGGCCTGAACTTCACCCCGGCCTTCTTCGTCAACGGTCAATTGGTCCGCATCGTGGATTGGGAGGACGTCATCGATGCCGTCGACCGGGCGCTGGCCGCAGCCGGCCGCTGACGGCGCCGGCAGGGGCGGCTCAGCGCAGCCGGCCTCCGGCACGGGCGGGACCGCCCGGGCGATCCCCGGCGCGGGCAGCTCAGCGCGGCCGGCGTCCGGCAGGGGGTGCTCACCCCAGCCCGCCTCCGGCGGCACCGCCAACGGCCGCTGGCCGCTGGGGCTGGCCGGGCTGAGCGCCTTGGGAGCCGTCCTGTCCGGCTACCTGTGGCAGGCGAAAGTTGGGGCTGCGGAGCTCGTCTGCGGCCCGCTGGGCGACTGCCACACCGTCAACGCCAGCGCGTTCTCCGAGATCATGGGTGTGCCCATCGCCCTGCTGGGCATGCTCATGTACCTGGGCCTGACGGGGGCGTTGCTCACCGTGTGGCGGTGGCCGAACACCGTGCTTTCCCAGTTCGGCTTTGCCCTGGCGCTGGCCGGCGCCATTTTCTCGCTGTATCTCACTTTCGTAGAGGCCTTCGTCCTGCGGGCCTACTGCATTTGGTGCCTGATTTCCTGGGGCTTGATCACCGTCATCGCGTGGACGTGGGGCCGGGCGCTGCGCCGGGCGGCCACCTGATCCCCCTGCGCCGGACCATGTCCGCCCGGCCCGCCGCGGGCGCTGCGCCAGCGCTCGCGGCTTCTTTTTTCGGCCTCCCGCAGGGGGTAGCGCGGGAGGCGGGAGGATGCGAAAGATACCTTGCATGAGGAGGAAATGTGCAACATATCTTGAATGATCACGGCATGGCCGGCGAGAACAGCATTCACGAGCGGATCATTGCCCACTACGACCGCATGGGCCAGCGGCAGCGGCGGCTGGCCGACATCCTCCTAAGCGACTCGGCGCGGGTCGCCATGATGTCCAGCGCGGAGCTGGCGCGGGAGGCCGGGGTGAGCGAGGCCACCGTGGTGCGCTTCGCGCAGTCGTTGGGCTTCGCCGGCTACCCGGACCTGCGCCAGTACCTGCAGCACAATCTGTTGCAG
>DATCKT010000091.1:0-3386 GCA_036562195.1 Limnochordales bacterium | reverse complement strand
ATCGTGCCGTCGTCGTTCATGATCTCGCACAGCACGCCCGCGGGGTAAAGGCCGGCCAAGCGCGCGAGGTCTACGGCCGCCTCCGTATGGCCTGCCCGGCGCAAGACGCCTCCTTCCACCGCCCGCAGCGGGAAGATGTGGCCGGGGCGCACCAGGTCCTCGGGCCGGGTGCTGGGATCGATGAGGGTCCGCACCGTGAGCGCCCGCTCGTAGGCGGAGATGCCGGTGCGCACCGAACGCGCGTCCACGGAGACGGTGAAGGCCGTCTTCATGGGCTCGGTGTTGTGCGGCGTCATCAGGGGGATCTCCAGCGCGTCCAGCCGCTCCGCCGTCATGGCGACGCAGATGAGCCCCCGGCCGTAGCGGGCCATAAAGTTGATGGCGTCGGGCGTCACCTTCTCGGCCGCGATGATCAGGTCGCCTTCGTTTTCCCGGTCCTCATCGTCCACCACGACCACGAACTTGCCGGCGCGGATGTCCGCGATGGCGTCCTCGATGCGATCAAACACGGGTGGATGGGCCGATGTGGCCATCATGCGTCAGCTCCTCTCGGCGTTCCGGCCCGCCGCCAGGCCGGCGTAGGGCCCCAGCAGCCGCTCCACGTACTTGCCCACGACGTCGGCTTCCAGATTCACCGCATCGCCCGGCTGCACCCGGCCCAGCGTGGTCACGGCCGCCGTGTGGGGGATGATCACCACTTCGAAACCGTCCGCCGTGACGGCCGCCACCGTGAGGCTCACACCGTCCACGGCGATGGAGCCTTTGGGCACCAGGTAGCGCCGGACGCTCTCCGGCGCGGCGATGGCCAGCCGGATGGAGTTGCCCTCGGGGCGGACGGTCACCACCTCACCCACGGCGTCCACGTGCCCCAGCACCAGGTGGCCGCCCAGGCGATCCGACAGCCGCAGCGGGCGCTCCAGGTTGACGGCCGCCCCTACCGTCAGGCGTCCCAGGTTGGTGCGGGCCAGCGTCTCCGGCACTGCGTCAAAGGCTACCGTATCGCCATCCCGCCGGGTGACGGTCAGGCAGCAGCCGTTGACGGCGATGCTGTCGCCCACCGCGGATTCCTCGGCCACCGCGGGCGCCCTGACCACCAGCCGCAAGCCCCTTTGGTCCGGCAAGGGGTCCAGGGCCACGATTTGGCCCGTGGTCTCCACGAGACCGGTAAACATCCCGTAGCCTCCTTAACCGGCACGCCTGCCCGCTGCCGTCCGGGATTCGCCGCCCGGAGCGGGCAGGTAACCGGTGATGCACAGATCCGCTCCGCACGCCTCCCAATGCACATCCACCAGGCGGGGAGCGTCGGAGAGTTCCGCGGCGCCGATGCCTCCGATGGCCCCGGGGGCGTCCCGGCCGCCGATGAGCGTCGGGGCGATGAAGAACATCACTTTGTCGACCAGGCGCTGCTCCAGCATCGCGCCGTTCAGGGTGGCGCCGCCCTCCAGGAGCACCCCGCTGATGCCCCGGCGGCCCAGCTCCTCCAGGAGCGCTTCCAGGTCCACCCGCCCGGCTTGATGGGGCAAGCGGACCACTTCCGCGCCGGCCCGCTCCAGCTCGGCCAGCCGCGCCCCGGGCGCCGCACCGGTGGTGGCCACCAGGGTCCTGCCGGGCGCCCGGAGCATGCGGGCGTCCAGCGGCAGGCGGGCGCGGGAATCCACCACCACCCGCAGCGGCTGTCGCGCCGCCGGCGGGTCGGTGCGCGCGGTCAGCTCCGGGTCGTCGGCCAGGGCCGTGCCGATGCCCACCATGATGGCGGGATAAGCCGCGCGCAGGCGGTGAACGACGGCCCGCGCCTCAGGGCCGGTGATCCAGCGGGACGCGCCCGTGCGGGTCGCGATGCGCCCGTCCAGGCTGATGGCCGCCTTGAGCAGCACGAAGGGCCGCCCCGTGGCCGCGTACTTGAGAAACACTTCGTTGAGCCGCCGGGCTTCCTCGGCGCGCACGCCCACCGTCACGTCGACGCCGGCGGCCCGCAGCCGGGCGAAACCGCGCCCCTGCACCCGCGGGTCCGGGTCCTCAATGGCCGCCACCACCCGCCGGATGCCGGCGGCGATGATGGCCTCGGTGCAGGGCGGCGTGCGACCGTGATGGGCGCACGGCTCCAGGTTCACATAGAGCGTCGCGCCCTGGGCCAGCGGCCCGGCCGCGCGCAGCGCATGGATTTCCGCGTGGGGTTCGCCTGGCCGCTGGTGATAACCCATCCCGACGATGCGCCCATCGCGCACCACCACGGCCCCCACCAGCGGGTTGGGATCCACGGTGCCCAGGCCTTGCGCGGCAAGGGTCAGGGCCAGTTCCATGCACGCGGCATCGTCCCCGGCCGGAGCGCCGGGCGAGGGAAGATGGGCATTGGGCCGGAGCAGCACGGTCATTCACGCCTAAGGGGCCGGGGAGAAACGAAACGACCCCGGTGGTTGCTCTGGGCAATCCCCGGGGTGCGTTGCTGCAGCACGCTGAGCGCCGCGGGGGAAGGGAGGCCCTCTAGGCGCCGGATCTCCCCACCGGGCGCAGAACGGAGGCTGCAACCTTCTCCCATCCGGACTGTACCGTCGGCTCCGGATTCGCACCGGATCCTGCCGCAGCGCGGCTCGTGGGCTCGTCCGGCGGCCTTCCTGCCGCCGGCATCGCCACCGGTCGGGAATTGCCCTGGCCGGGCTCACCCTGCCCCGAAGGTTGCCTCAGTGTATGCCGTTGCGCTTTCAGCATAACACTCCTCTCCAGGCCGATCAAGGCAAGGGAGAAAGGAACAGAAAGGAACAGAAAGGATCGGCGCCCCCGCGTTGCGAACAAGCGCCACTATGGAAATCACCCGCGACTTCACCGTTGCCACCTTTGTCGTCCACGCAGGCCGGGTGCTGCTCTTGTACCACAGGCGCCTGGGGATGTGGTTGCCGCCCGGCGGGCACATTGAGCCCAACGAGCTGCCGGACGAGGCCGCGGTGCGGGAAGTGTATGAGGAAACCGGCATCCGGGTGGAGCTGGTGGGGGAGCGGGCGCTGCCCGTGGACTACCCGCGCCAACTGGTGCGCCCCTGGGGCGTGCAGGTGGAGCGCATCGCGCCGGGGCACGAGCACATCGACCTCATTTACTTCGCCCGGCCCGTGGGCTCGGTGGCCGTGCGGCCCAACGCCGAGGTGACCCACGTTGACTGGTACGGCCCGGCGCAACTGGAGCGGCTGCCGCTGACGGTAGAGATCCGCCTCTGGGTGGATTTGGCCCTGAAGCGGGTCCCCGCCTACGGGCCGGGTTCGGCGCGGCGCATAGACTGACGCTGCCGCGCGGAGCTCCAGCCGCCCACGCCGCGCGGTCGACCCGTGCCGGCTATTGAGCGGTGTCCAGTTCGCGCCGCCGGGCGCGCTCGCGGATGAACTCCACGATCTCCTTGA
>DATCKT010000338.1:0-11557 GCA_036562195.1 Limnochordales bacterium | reverse complement strand
ACTATACCGACTCCATCACCGTGAAGGCCTTCGCGAGGGGCGACGATTCGCCCCTGGCTCAGCCGCTGCCGCCGGGGACGGGTCTGCGGATCCGCGGCCGGGTCGAGTTTGACCGGTTCGCGAGGGAGCTGGTCCTGAGCGCGGAGGACATCATGCGGGCGGACATCCAGCGCCGGACGGACGACTACCCCGAAAAGCGTGTGGAGCTGCACCTGCACACCAAGATGAGCAGCTTGGACGGCGCGGCGGACACCGTGGCCGTCATCCGCCAGGCGGCGGCGTGGGGACATCCCGCGGTGGCCATCACCGACCACGGCGTCGTGCACGCGTTTCCCGAAGCGTTCCAGGCGGCCAAGGCCGCAGGGATCAAGCTCATCTACGGCATGGAAGGCTACCTGGTGGACGACCCGGACGCCAAGAGCCGTTCGTACCATATCGTCATCCTGGCCAAGAACCGCCAGGGCCTGCGGCACCTGTACGAGCTGGTTTCCATCTCGCACTTGTACCACTTCTACCGCAACCCGCGCATCCCCCGCGAGGAACTCCAGAAGCGGCGCGAAGGCCTCATCTTGGGGTCCGCGTGCGAGGCGGGCGAGCTGTACCAGGCCATCTTGAACGGCGAAAGCGAGGAGCAGCTCCTGGAGCGGGCCCGCTTTTACGATTACCTGGAGATTCAGCCGGTGGACAACAACCGCTTCCTCGTGGAGGAGGGCAAGGTGCCCAGCGTCGAGGCGCTGCGGGACATCAACCGCCGGATTGTGGAGCTGGGCCGGCGCCTGGGCAAGCCCGTGGTGGCCACCTCCGACGCGCACTTCGTCCACCCGGAGGACGAGATCGTCCGCCGCATCCTCATGGCCGGCCACGGCTTCAGCACGGCGGAGCGGCCGTCGCAGCTTTACCTGCGCACGACGCGCGAGATGATGGAGGAGTTTGCCTACTTGGGCGAGGAGACGGCCCGGGAAGTGGTCATCGTCAACCCTAACCGGGTGGCGGAGCAATGCGAGGTCATGGAACCGGTGCCCCCCGGCCTGCACACGCCCGACCTGCCCGAGGCCGCCGAGGCCATCGCCCGCATGGCGCGGGAGCGGGCCCGGGCCCGCTACGGCGACCCTCTGCCTGAGATCGTGCACGCCCGGGTGGAGCGGGAGCTGCGCTCCATCATCGACAACGGCTACGCGCCTTTGTACTACATCGCCCACAAGCTGGTGCGCAAGTCGCTGGAGGACGGCTACCTCGTGGGCTCCCGCGGCTCGGTGGGCTCGTCGCTGGTGGCCACTTTGTGCGAGATCACCGAGGTCAACCCGCTGCCGCCCCACTACGTCTGCCCGCAATGCCATTGGACGCAGTTTTTCACCGACGGCAGCGTCGGTGCGGGCGTGGACCTGCCTTCCAAGCCCTGTCCCCGGTGCGGGACGGCGCTAGAGAAAGACGGCTTTGACATCCCCTTCGAGACTTTCATGGGTTTCCACGGGGACAAGGTGCCCGACATCGACCTCAACTTCTCAGGCGAATACCAGGCCGAAGCCCATCGGTATGCGGAAGAGCTCTTGGGCAAGGAGAACGTCTACCGTGCGGGCACCACTGCGACGCTGGCCGACCGGACGGCCTACGGGTACGTGCGCAAATTCTTGGAATCCATCGGGCGGGAGGCCCGCAACGCCGAGATCAACCGCCTCGTGCGGGGATGCACGGGGGTGCGGCGCACCACCGGCCAGCACCCGGGTGGGCTCATCGTGGTGCCGCGCGGGCGGGACATCCATGAGTTCACGCCGGTGCAGTACCCCGCCAACGACCGGGACGCGGGCGTCATCACCACCCACTTCGACTTCCACGCCCTCCACGACAACCTGGTCAAGCTGGACATCCTGGGCCACGATGATCCGACGGTCCTGCGCATGTTGCAGGACTTGACCGGCGTCGACGTGCGCCGGGTGCCGCTGGACGACCCGGACACCATGGCCATCTTCAGCAGCACGCGCCCGCTGGGCTTGCCCGACGACGGCACGAACAGCGTGGGAACCCTGGGGATTCCGGAGTTCGGCACCCGCTTCGTGCGGCAGATGCTCGAGGAAACCCGCCCCAAGACGTTTGCGGAACTGGTGCGCATCAGCGGCCTGTCCCACGGGACCAACGTGTGGACCAACAACGCGCAGGACTTGATCCGGCAAGGCATCGCCACGCTGCGGGAAGTCATCGCCACCCGCGACGACATCATGATCTACCTGATTCAAAAGGGCATGGAGTCGGGCGCGGCGTTCCGCATCATGGAGCAGGTGCGCAAGGGCAAGGGCCTCAAGCCCGAGGACGAGGAGCTCATGCGCCGGCATGGACTGCCCGAGTGGTACATCCAGTCGTGCCAGAAGATCAGCTATATGTTCCCCAAGGCCCACGCGGCCGCGTACGTGATGATGGCCTTCCGCATCGCGTACTTCAAAGTCCACTACCCGGAAGCGTTTTACGCGGCGTACCTGTCGGTGCGGGCGGAGGAGTACGACGCCCACCTGGTGGCGCAAGGGCGGGAGGCCATCCGCCGGGCCATCGAGGCCGTGGAGCGCAAGGGCACGGAGGCGACGGCCCGGGACAAGAGCCTGGTCACCATCATGGAGATCGTGCTGGAGGCCATGGCCCGGGGCATCAAGTTCCTGCGGGTGCATCTTTATGAGTCGGATCCGAAGCGGTTCCGCATCACGCCCCAGGGGCTTTTGCCGCCCCTGTCGGCGCTGCAGGGGGTGGGCGCGGCGGCGGCCGAGGCCATCGCCGAAGCCCGGGCCGAGGGACCTTTCACCTCCCTGGAGGACTTGCGTCGCCGGGCCCGCCTCAACCGCAGCGTCGTGGACACCCTCAAACAGCATGGGTGCCTGGACGGCTTGCCGGAAACCGACCAACTGACGCTTTTTTAGGGAACACATGTTGCCAAGGGCCGTCGCGGGTGGTATACTAGCGTCGGACGTCGAGATGCGCCTCTGGGAAAGAGTGGGGATCTCCCCACTCTTTCGTTCGTGTATGGGCCCGAAAACGCCGGCGGCGGGGACGGTCCGCGCGATGGGCCGGCGGGAGAGGGGAGTGGCCGTGGCAGCGCGCGATGTGGTAGCGGTTGTAACGCCCATGGCCGAGGCGGTCGTGGGCACGCTGGGCCTGGAGCTGGTGGACGTGGAGTACCGCCGGGAAGGCGGCGGCTGGGTGCTGCGGGTGTTGATCGACAAGCCCGGTGGAGTCACCTTGGACGATTGCCAGGCGGTCAGCGAAGCCTTAGGCGACAAGTTGGACGAGGCGGACCCCATTCCCAACCGCTACAGCCTGGAGGTATCGTCCCCGGGCATCGAGCGGCCGCTGAAGCGGCCTGCGGATTTCGAGCGGTTTGCCGGGCGGCGCGTGCAGGTTCGCACCTATGCGCCCTGGAACGGGCGGCGCAACTGGCAAGGCGAATTGGTGGGGCTTGTTGCAGGTGAAGTCGTGCTGCGCACCGACACGGGCCAGGTGGCGATCCCCCAGGACATGGTGGCCAGGGCCAACCTGGTGGCCGAGTTTTAACGGGTAGGAGGCCGTTGCCCAACATGAATCTGGAACTGGTTGGTGCTCTCAACGAGCTGGAGAAGGAACGAGGCATCTCCAAGGAGATTTTGCGGGAGGCCATCGAGGCCGCGATCGTCTCCGCTTACAAACGCCACTACGGTTCCGCCGAAAACGTCCGGGTGGTGCTGGACGATCGCACCGGCAGGCTGCGGGTGTACGCCCTCAAGGACGTCGTCGAGGAAGTGCAGGATGACGCCACGGAGATCTCCCTCGCTGAAGCCCAGAGCATCAACCCCAACTACAAGCTCCACGACGTGGCCGAGATCGAAGTGACCCCCAAAGACTTCGGCCGCATCGCCGCCCAAACCGCCAAGCAGGTGGTCGTGCAGCGCATCCGCGAGGCCGAGCGCAACCTGATCTACGAGGAGTACGCCAACCGCGTCGGCGACATCGTCACCGGCATCGTGCAGCGCATCGATCACCGCAACGTCGTCGTTGATCTCGGCCGCATCGAGTCGGTGTTGGTCCCCAGCGAACAGATGCCCGGCGAAACCTACCCGCCCGGCTCCCGCATCAAGGTGTACATCACGGAGGTGCGCAAGACGCCCAAAGGGCCGCAGGTCATGATCTCCCGCACCCATCCGGGGCTCCTCAAGCGCCTGTTTGAGCTGGAGGTGCCCGAGATCCACGACGGGATCGTGGAGATCAAGGCCGTGGCCCGCGAGGCCGGCAACCGGTCCAAGATCGCGGTGTTCTCCTACGAGCCCAACGTGGACCCGGTGGGCGCCTGCGTCGGGCCCAGAGGCACGCGGGTGCAGGCCGTGGTGCAGGAGCTCAAGGGCGAGAAGATCGATATCGTTGAGTGGTCGCCCGACCCGCAGCGCTTTGTGGCCAACGCCCTCAGCCCCGCCAAGGTCGTCCAGGTGTACCTGAACCCCGAGGAGAAGACGGCCCGGGCCGTGGTGCCCGATCACCAGCTGTCCCTGGCCATCGGCAAGGAAGGGCAGAACGCGCGCCTCGCGGCCCGGCTGTGCGGCTGGAAGATCGACATCAAGAGCGAGTCCCAGATGGCCGAGCTGGCCGTCTTGGAGGCCCAGCGGGCCTTCGAAGAAGCGGAGGCGGCCTTGCGGGCCAAGCGCGCGGCGGAGCAGGCGGCGCTGGCGGCCGAGGCTCAAGCCGCCCAGGTGCCGGCGGCGGAGACCGTGCCTGCGGAGGAGCCGGCGGTGGTGGAGGAGCCGCTGCCCGCGGTGGCGGCCGCGGACGTGGCCGCTGTCCCCGCGGACCTCGAGCTCCCGGTGGCAGCGCCCGCCGAAGCGGAGGCGTTGCCCGAAGAGTTTGTGGACGAGTTCCCGGAGGAATTCCTTGAGCCAGACGTGGACGAGCGGGAGCTGGAGGCCGAGCGGGAGAAGGCGGCCCCGGCCAAGCTCAAGAAGGGCAGAGCGGCCAAGCGGGAGCTGCAGGAGATCTTCGAGGAGGAAGTGCTGGAGGAGGACGAGCCGCTGCCGAGCCTCTTCGGTACCGACGAGGAGGAAGAGGACGAAGAGGTGACGGTGTACGTGGCCGGTCCCGACGATGTGGACGACAACCCCCTGCGCCAGCGCTTGGCTCAAGTGCTGGGGCAGGTGGCGGCGGCGGAGAAGCCGGCCGCCCACCGGGAGGAGCCTGCTTCCCCGCCCGCCAAGGAGGCCAAGGGGTCCAAGGGCGCCAAGGGGACCAAGGGCCAAAGCGGGGGCAAAGGCGACAAGCCCAAGCGGGTGGTGCGGGATCTCAAGGCGTTGGCCGATCTGCTTGCCGACGACGAATAGGGAGGGGATGCCGCGGTGAAGCCGCGCAAAATCCCGCAGCGCACCTGTGTCGGCTGCCGCCAGGTGCGGGCCAAGCGGGAGCTGGTCCGCGTCGTGCGCACCCCTGATGGGCAGGTGACGGTGGACACCACCGGCAAGCTGGCCGGGCGTGGGGCCTACATTTGCCCCGATCCCCAATGCCTGGAGTTAGCATGGAAAGGCAAGCGGCTGGAGCGAGCCCTGCAGCATCCTGTACCGGAAGAGGTGCGGGAGCGCCTGGCGGAGATGTTGCTCGCCACGCCATGAACCCGGGTGCGGTCTTGGGCTTCGCCCAGGCGGCGGGGCGTGTGGCTTCCGGCGACGGCCCGGCGGAGCGGGCCGTGCGCCAAGGGAGGGCCGCGCTGGTGGTGGTCGCGGCCGACGCGGGGGCGGCGACGGTGCGGCGCTTTCGGCACCTGTGCACCGTGCACGGAGTGCCCTGGATACGATGGGGCCGCAAGGCGGATTTGGGTGGTTGGTTGGGGCAACGTCCCCGGGCGGTCCTTGCGGTCTGTGACCCGCACTTCGCCCGGCTCCTGCGGGAGGCGGCGGGCGGAGGCGAGACGATCTGAGGTGATGCGCTAGATGGCTAAAGTGCGTGTATATGAGCTGGCGCGGGACCTGGGTGTCGACAGCAAGCTGGTCGTGGACTTCCTCGCGTCCCTGGGCCAGGATGTCAAGAACCACATGAGCACCGTGGAAGACGAGTACGTGGCGCGCGTACGCCGGCATTTCGGCGCGCCCAAGGCGGCCGCGGCGGCTGGCGCGTCCGGAAACCAGGCCCGTCCCGGGACGGCCGTCGCGCCGGGCAGCTCGCCGCGCCCGGCCGCCGCGCCTGCGGCGGGTGCCCAGCAAGCCCGCCCGGCCGCCAGCGCCGCCGGTGCCGGCGGGCAGCCGGTACGCGCAGCTGCCGCGAACGCGAGTGCTAGCACCACGCAGGCCCGGCCGGCGGCGGGCGGCGCGGGTGCCGCGGCCAACGCGGCCCGGCCGGCCACGGCGCGGCCGCAGGCACCGCAGCCCGTCCAGGGCTCTCCCGCGGCGGGGCGTCCCGGCCAGGTGAAGCCCGCCGCGCCGGGCGCCCAGCCGGGGCGGACCCCGCAGGCTCAGGCCGCGGCGGCGCGGCCGGCGGCCGTTGACCCGCGCCGGCAGGCAACCCAGGTGGCCCGGCCGGCCCAAGCGCAGCAAGCCCAGGGCCAAGCGGCGCGACCGGCGCCAGCACAGCCGGCCCAGGCCCAAGCGGCTCGACCTGCGCCAGCACAGCCGGCGCAGGCCCAGGCGGCGCGACCGGCCCAGGCGCAGGCCGCCCGTGGCGGCCAGGCTGCCGCGGCGCAGGGCCGCGCTGACCAGGCGGGCGGCCGGAGTCCGCAGGGCAAAGCGCGCCACAAGGGTCCCGCCGGCCCGCAGCGCCAGGCGCCCCCGGAGCCCGGATCCCGGGGCAAGCTGGAGTTGCCTGACAACATCGCCATCAAGGACTTGGCCGGCAAGGTGGGCGTGCCGGCGGCCGCCATCGTCAAGTACCTGTTCAACCAGGGCATCATGGCCACGGTCAATCAGAGCATCGACTTTGAGACCGCCGCTAAGGTGGCGTCGCGCCTCGGTTTTGAGGTGGTACGGCCGCGCGACCCCATCGCCGACGCCTTGGTCGATCTGGAGGATCCGCCGGAGAAGCTGCAGCCCATCCCGCCGGTGGTCACCATCATGGGCCACGTGGATCACGGCAAGACGACGCTTTTGGACGCGATCCGCGAGACCCGGGTTGCGGCGTCGGAAGCCGGCGGCATTACCCAGCACATCGGCGCCTACCAGGTCCACTGGGGCGGCAAGGCCATCACCTTCCTGGACACCCCTGGCCACGAAGCCTTTACCGCCATGCGTTCCCGGGGCGCCCAGGTGACCGACATTGCCGTGCTGGTGGTGGCCGCGGACGACGGCGTGATGCCGCAGACGGTGGAGGCCATCAACCACGCGAAGGCGGCCAACGTACCCATCATCGTGGCCATCAACAAGATCGACAAACCCGACGCGAACCCGGACCGGGTCAAGCAGCAGCTGGCCGAGTACGGCCTGCTGCCTGAGGAGTGGGGCGGCGACACCGTCATGGTGCCGGTTTCCGCGCTGAAGCGGCAGGGCCTGGATGAGCTATTGGAGATGATCCTGCTCGTCGCGGAACTGCGGGAACTCAAGGCCAACCCGGACCGCCCGGCACGGGGCGTGATCATCGAGGCGGAGCTGGACAAGGGCCGCGGTCCCGTCGCGACGGTACTGGTGAAAAAGGGCACCCTGCGCCTGGGCGACGCGGTGGTGGCGGGCCACGCGGCGGGCAAAGTCCGGGCCATGCTGGACGATCGCGGTCAGCCCATCAGCGAGGCCGGTCCGGCCACGCCGGTGTCCGTGCTGGGGCTGGACGATGTGCCGGCCGCCGGCGATGAGTTGGTGGTGGTGGCCGATGAGCGCATCGGGCGGGAGATCGCCGAGCGGCGCCGCATGCAGTTGCGGGAGCAGGAGATGCAACGCCCGGTGCGGGCCAACCTGGAGGCCCTCTTCCAGCAGGTGCAGGAGGGGCAGCTGCCGGAGCTTCCCATTATTATCAAGGGCGATGTGCAAGGCTCCGTGGAAGCGCTGCGGGGCGCCTTGGAGAAGCTGAGCCGGCCCGAGGTGCGGCTAAACGTCATCCACGCGGGCGTGGGCGCGATCACCAAGACCGACGTGGACTTGGCCGCCGCCGCGAATGCCATCATTATCGGTTTCAACGTGCGGCCCGACGCCACCGCCCGCAAGGTGGCCGAGCAGGAGAACGTGGACATCCGGCTGTACCGGGTCATCTACGATGCCATCGAGGAGATGGAGCGGGCCCTGGAAGGTATGCTGGCGCCGGAGGTGCGGGAAGTGGTGCTGGGCCGGGCCGAGGTGCGGGCCTTGTTCCGGGTGCCCAACGTAGGCACGGTGGCCGGCTGCTACGTCACCGAGGGCAAGATCGTGCGCGGCGCCCAAGTGCGGGTGATCCGGGACGGCACCGTGGTGCATGAAGGGCCCATGAGCTCCCTGAAGCGGTTCAAGGACGACGTGCGGGAAGTGACCGAGGGCTACGAGTGCGGCATCGGCCTGGAGCGGTTCCAAGACTTGAAGGAAGGGGATATCCTGGAAGCCTTCCGCATGGAAGAGGTCGCCCGTGACGGTCGATGATCGTCGGCGTTCTGCGGCTTGAGCTGTTCATCGGCGCAAGCGATTCCCTCAAGGAAAAACGGCGGATCCTGACCAGCCTGACGGAACGGATCCGCCACCGTTTTCCCGTGTCCGTCGCGGAAGTGGACGGGCAGGATACATGGCAGCGGGCCACGTTAGGGGTGGCCGTGGTGAGCAACGACAGCCGCCATGCGCAGCAGGTGTTGTCCACCATCGTCGCCTTCGTGCAGCGGGACGCGGCGGTGGAGCTGATGGACTACTCCATGGAGCTGCTCTGAGGAAACCCGTCCAACCGCACCAGGGAAGGGAGGATGGCCCGTGGGCGTCACACGGTCTCAGCGGCTCAGGGAAGAGCTGAAGCGGGAGTGTAGCGATATCCTGCGCAAGATGAAAGACCCCCGCATCGGGTTTGTGTCGGTGACCGACGCGGAGATCTCCCAGGACCTGCGCCACGTCAAGATCTTCGTCAGCGTCTTCGGCGACGCCGAGGAGAAGGAGCGGACCTTGGCGGCGCTGGAGCACGCCCGGGGGTTTGTGCGCACCGAGATCGGCAAGCGCATCCGCCTGCGCCACACGCCGGAGATCGTCTTCCGCCTGGACGATTCGATTGAGCGGGGGCACCGCATCAATACCCTTTTGCGCTCGGTGGTGGGCGAGCAGCGGGGGAACGATGCGTCCGCCGCCGGCCGCGCGTCCTCCGGCCCAGATCCGGCGGCGGCAGGCGCCGATACGGGGACGGCTCACTCCCCGGCGGGGACGACGGATTCCGGCCCGGGGACGGGCGCGCCCAGCGAGGAGGGAGCCGATGAGCCCCGCTGACGGCCTCGCCCCGGTGGCCGCCGCACTGCGGGGCCACGCCAGCTACGTAATCATCGGGCATGTGGACCCGGATCTCGATTCCCTCGGCTCCGTGCTGGCCCTGGCCTGGGGGCTGGAACGCCTGGGCAAGCGGGTTCACGCGCTGTCGCCGGATCCGGTGCGCCCCGAATGGCGGTTCCTGCCGGGCGCGGACCGGATCCAGGTGCCGCCGCCCGTGCCCACCGACGCCGAAGCGCTGGTGGTGCTGGACTGCGACCTCGGCCGCACCGGCCCGGTGGCCGCCGTGGCGGAGCGGTTCGCCCACGTTTACAACCTGGACCATCACGTCACCAACGTGGCCGGCGGGACCGTGCGCTACATCGACCCCCAGGCCGCGGCCACAGGGGAGATCATTTACGCGGTGCTGGTGGAGCACTGGGGCCTGCCGCTGGACCAGGCCGCAGCCACGTGCCTGTACGCCGCGGTGATGACCGATACCGGTTCGTTCCGCTACAGCAACACCCGCGCGGCCACCCTGCGCATCGCCGGAGCGCTGGTGGAGGCCGGCGCCCGGCCTGACGAGATCGCGTCGCTGGTCTACGAGCAAGCCTCATGGAGCTCGCTGCAGCTGCTGGCAAGAGCCTTGGCGACGCTGGAGCGCACCCCTGAGGGGCGGATCGCGTGGATCACGGTCACCCGGGACATGCTGGCGGCGGTCGGCGCCCGCTACGACGATGCCGACGGGATGGTCCAGTTCCCCCGCATGGTGAAAGGCGTCGAGGTCGCCATCATCTTCCGCGAGCTGCCCGACGGCGGCACGCGGGTGGGGCTGCGTTCCAAGGGCGCCGTCGATGTCAGCCGCATTGCCGCGGCGCTGGGCGGCGGCGGCCACCCCCGGGCCGCCGGGTGCACGCTGGCTCTGCCCGTGGCGGCGGCCCGGGAACGGGTGCTGGCGGCCGTCCAGCAGGCCATGGCCGCCGCCGGCGCTGCGCTCTCCGTGAGCCGCGCGGCCCGTGCCCTGGACGGTTTCGGTGGGTCCGGAGCCAAGGGGTGACCCGGGGCAGCCATGGGGTTCACGGCTGATCAACCGGGCCCGGAGGTGCCGCCGGCGGGCCGCCGGCGACGCCACCAGGGCGACGGTGAAGGCGAAGGCGAATCGGGCGCTGCCCGGGCCGACAGCGTCTCGCTTTGCGGCGTGCTCAACGTCTTGAAGCCACCTGGGTACACCTCCCACGACGTGGTCGCACGGGTGCGCAGGCTGTTGGGCGTGCGCCGCATCGGCCATACGGGCACGTTGGATCCCGGGGCCGCGGGCGTGCTGGTGTTGTGCGTGGGGCGGGCGACCCGGCTGGTGGACCTGCTGCAGGCGGACGACAAGGCGTACCGGTTCGAGCTGGTGTTGGGCGTCCACACCGACAGCCACGACGCCTTCGGCGCGCCCGTGGCCGTGCGCCGGGACATGCAGGTGCGCCGGGACGCCCTGGACGCGGCGGTGGCGCGGTTTCAGGGCGACATCGAGCAGGTGCCGCCCATGACCTCCGCCCTCAAGCGCCATGGACGGCGCCTGTATGAGCTGGCGCGACAGGGGTTGGAAGTGGAGCGGCCTGCCCGCCGGGTGCGCATTTACTCCCTACGGGTCGTGCGGGTGGTGCCGGACGCCGCGGTGCTCCCCTTCGGCACCCGCGTCCTGTTGGATGTGGTCTGCTCCAAAGGGACGTACGTGCGCACGTTGTGCGCGGACCTGGGCCAGGCGCTGGGCTGCGGGGCGTACATGTCTTTCCTGCTGCGCACCCGGGCGGGGGCGTTTCACCTAGCCGATGCCCGTACGCTGGAGGAGCTGGAAGGGGACCTGGCCCGGGGCGCCCTGCCCCTCATTGGCATGGATGAGGCGCTCGGCCACCTGCCCGCCGTCCGGCTCTCCCAGGAGGGTGCGCGCCGGGTGGCCCACGGGCAGGAGGCGGGTCCCGCGGACTTGGCCGAAGGTACGGATGCGGCCTGGCCGCCGGACGGGCGCCTGACGGGGCCGGTCCGGTTGCACGCTCCCGACGGGCGGCTGGTGGCCGTGGCCGACCGGGCGGCCACGGCCAAAGGCCTGCGCCTGCGCCCGCGCATCGTCCTGATTTGACACCCAGCGACACGACTTGAAACCGAGCAGGAGCGCGACGCGACACCATGACGGAACAAGAGCCGAATCCGCTCCGCCCCGGCGGGGCGCTGCATGTGACCCTGAATGAGCTGCG
>DATCKT010000335.1:0-1981 GCA_036562195.1 Limnochordales bacterium | reverse complement strand
TGCAGCTGGTGGCCACCGCCCACGGCAACACCCTGGAGAACCTGGTGCTCAACCCGACGCTGTCGGACTTGATCGGCGGCATTCAAGCGGTGACGCTGGGCGACGAGGAGGCCCGCAAGCGGGGGACGCAAAAGACGGTTCTGGAGCGCAAGGCGCCGCCCACGTTCCCGGTGGTCATCGAGATCCAGGACCGGGACCGCTTGGCCGTGCACCACGACGTGGCCACCACGGTGGACCGGTGGCTGCGGGGGTTTGACCCCCAGCCCGAGATCCGGCAGCGGACCGTGGACGGCGCGATCGACATCCGACCGGCACCGGCCCCGGAAGCGCCTGCGCCCCAACCGGCGGCGCCGCAGGCCGCGCCGCCCAACGGTGCGCGCACCCGGCAGCCTGCCAGCGGTTTCATCCGCATCTACCCGTACGCGGTGAGCCGCAATCGCCTCGAGCGGGCCATCGCGGAAACCGGGGCGCCGGTGCGGGTGACCGACGACCCTCACCAGGCCCACATGGTGCTGACCCTCAAAGGACAGTACCGCAAGATGCCCAAGAAGCTGCGGGAACTGGAGCGCAACGGCGTGCCCATCCACGTCATCCGCAGCAACACCTTGACCCAGATCCAGGCCTTCCTGCTGGAGCTTGTGGAAGGCGACGAGGAGGAAACCGAGGCGATCATCGAGGCGGAGGCGGCCATCCAGAAGGTGCGGCGGGAGATGCACCCGGTGGAACTCTCGCCCCGGCGCCCGTACCTGCGCCGCCTGCAGCATGAGCTCGTCGAGCGGGCGCAGCTGAAATCCATCAGCGTGGGCGAGGAACCTTACCGCCGCGTGCGAATCTTGCCGGTGCGCTTGAACGGCGACGGCGAGCCCCTCGACGACGATCGCTGAACCCCATGGGCACCGGATTCTTCATTACCTTTGAAGGGCCCGACGGGTGCGGCAAGAGCACCCAGGCCCGCCTGCTGACGGCCTGGCTCAAAGAGCGGGGCTGGGACGCGGTGCACACTTTCGAGCCCGGGGGTACGGCCTTGGGCCAAGAGCTGCGGCGGCTGCTTTTGGCCGGCGGCGTGCCGGTGCTGCCGGTGGCGGAGATGCTGCTCATGGCCGCCGACCGGGCGCAGCACGTGGAGGAGGTCATCCGGCCGGCGTTGGCCCGGGGCGCCGTCGTGGTGTGCGAGCGGTTCGTGGACTCAAGCATCGTATACCAGGGCGCCGGCCTGGGCCTCCCCGAAACCGACATCCGGCAGGTGAACGCCGTCGCCACCGGCGGCCTGACGCCTGACCTGACCATCCTGTTGGACCTCGACCCGGCGCGCGCCTTCGCAAAGGACGGCGGGCCGCCGGACCGCATCGAAGGCCGGGGCCTCCAGTTCCAGCGGGACGTGTGGGCCGGCTACCACCGGCTGCTGGAGCGGGAACCCGCCCGCTGGGTGCGCATCCCGGTGGACGGCCGGCCCGTTGAAGAGGTGCAGGCGGACGTGCGCCGGGCCGTGCTGGCGCGCCTGCCCGCCGCCGGGTCCGCCGCGGCGGGGTCGGCACCATGAAGGTGGAGCGCCGGCGGACGCAGGCCGGCGGATCCTTGGCCGGGCGGCAGGCGGCATGGCGGGGACAGGCGCGGGCCACGGCGTTTCAGGACGAGCTGCGCCTGCGGGAAGCCGCCCACGAAGAGGCGGTGGACCGGGCCATCGCCGACGTGGATGCGGCCGCGGCCCGCCTGCGCAGCGAGCTTACCCTAGAGGCGCTGCGGGAATATAAGGAAGCTCTGCGCCAAGCCATGGCCGCCGCGCTCGCCCGCACCTACACGGTGCAGACGGAAACCGGTTTCTCCCGGGGCGGCCGCCGCCGGCTGCTCTACGTGGTGCGCGTGCTGGACGCCAAACTCGAAGAACTGACCCGCCTGATGATGGCCCGCGAGCGGGACACCCTCGCCATCGCCGCCCGCCTGGACGAGATCCGGGGCCTGCTGCTGGACCTATATCAGTAGA
>DATCKT010000332.1:0-21021 GCA_036562195.1 Limnochordales bacterium | reverse complement strand
AGCAGGAAGCCGAACTTCTCCTGGGCCTGCTCCGGGGTCAAGCCCAGGATGCGGAACACCGTCTCCTGCACGTCCCGCCGGTGAATCCGGATGCTGCCGCCGCCCAGCTCGTACCCGTTGATCACCAGGTCGTAGGCTTTGGCCCGCACCTTGAGCGGGTCCTTCTCCAGCAGCTCCAGGTCCGCATCGGCCGGGGAGGTAAACGGATGGTGCAGCGGATCCGGCCGCCCCGTTTCGGGATTGAGCTCAAACAGCGGCCAGTCCACGATCCAGGCGCAGGCGAACTGGCCCGGCGGCAGCGCAAAGCGCTCCCGGCCCAGCCGCACCCGCAGCCGGCCCAAGATCTCCGCCGCCACCTCCCGCTTGTCGGCCGCGAAGAGCAGCAGGTCGCCGTTGGCGGCGCCCGCCGCCTCCCTGAGGCGCGCCAGCTCGTCCTCAGAGAAGAACTTGGCGATGGGCGAGCGCACACCATCTTCCTGGAACGCCATCCAGGCCAGACCCTTGGCGCCCCACTGCACGGCCAGGTTCACCAGCTCGTCGATCTCCCGACGCGTCATGGCCGCGCCCCCGGGGACGTTGAGGGCCTTGACGCGGCCACCCTCCTGCGCCGCCCGCGCAAACACCTGGAACCCGCTGCCGGCCACCAGGTCGGTGACGTCCACCAGCTCCATGCCGAACCTGAGGTCCGGCTTGTCGCTGCCGAAGCGATCGATGGCCTCATCGTAGCGCAGGCGGGGGAACGGCCGGGGCAGGGTGACGCCGCCGGCCTCCTGGAAGACGTGGACGATGAGCCGTTCCATCACGTCCAGCACGTCGTCCACGTCGACGAAAGACATCTCCACGTCGATCTGGGTGAACTCCGGCTGCCGATCGGCCCGGAGGTCCTCATCCCGGAAGCAGCGGGCGATCTGGAAGTAGCGCTCCATGCCGGCCACCATCAGCAACTGCTTAAACAGCTGCGGCGACTGGGGCAGGGCGAAGAACTTGCCCGGCTGCACCCGGCTGGGGACCAGGTAGTCCCGGGCTCCCTCCGGCGTGCTGCGGGTCAGCATGGGCGTCTCGATCTCGAGAAACCCTTCCTGGTCCAGGAACGCCCGCACCGCCATGGTCACCCGGTGCCGCAGCATGAGGATCCGCTGCATGCTGGGCCGGCGCAAATCCAGGGGCCGGTAGCGCAGGCGCACCGTCTCATCCACTTCCGTCCGGTCGTCCAGGCTGAAGGGCAGCGGCTTGGCCCGGCTCAAGATGGTCACCGCCAGGCCGTCCACCTCGATGTCGCCTGTGGCCAGCTGCGGGTTTTCCGCGCCCGGAAGCCGCCGGCGCACCCGCCCCCGTAGCGACACCACGTACTCGTTGCGCAGGCTGTCGGCCACCTGATAGGCCGCCGCGTCCACCTGCGGATTGAAGACCACCTGGACGATGCCGCTCCGGTCCCGTAAGTCCACGAAGATCAAACCGCCGTGGTCCCGCCGGCGGTGAACCCACCCGTTCAGGATGACCTCCTGGTCCACATGCTCCAGCCTCAGCTCACCGCACCAGTGGGTGCGCTGCCAGCGCGCCCCGGACGCCTCCATGGAATCAGCCGCCTTTCCTCCGTAGAAGCTGCAAAAGTTCTTCTTCCGTCGCTTCCCGCTCGTCGCCGGTCGCCATGTCCCGCACCCGCACGACGCCGCGGGAAGCCTCGTCCTCGCCGATAATCACCACGGTATGCGCCCCGAGCCGGTCGGCCTGCTTCATCTGCGCCCGCAGGCTCCGGTCAAGGTAGTCGATTTCGACCCGCAAGCCTGCATCCCGCAGCTGGCCCGCGAGGCGCACCGCGACCCGGCGGCCGACCGCCCCGTGGTGGACGATCATGGCGTCGGGCCGCGGCGGCTCGGGCGCGGGACGGTTCTTGGCCAGCACCAGCAAAATGCGCTCCATGCCGGCGGCGAAACCGACGCCGGGCATGGGCGGCCCGCCCAACGTTTCCACCAGGCCGTCGTAGCGGCCGCCGCCGCCCAGGGCGTCCTGGGCGCCCAGGTCGGCGGAGACCAGCTCGAACACGGTCTTGGTGTAATAGTCCAATCCCCGTACCAGGCGCGGCGCGATCTGGTACTCCAGCCCCGCATCGGCCAGGTAGTCCCGCACCTGCTGGAAGTGGACGGCGCACTCGTCACAGAGCTGGTCCACCAAAAGCGGCACGTCGGCCGTCAGCCGCCGGCACTCTTCCCGCTTGCAGTCCAAGAGCCGCAGCGGGTTGCGGTCGTAGCGGGCGCGGCAGTTGGCGCACAGCTTCTCCCGCCGGTCCGCAAGATGCGCTCGCAGCCGTTCCACGTACGCGGGCCGGCAACGGGGGCAGCCGATGCTGTTCAGCAGGACGGTGAAGTGGGCGACGCCCAGCTTCTTGAGCAGGGTTGCCAGCATGCGGATCATTTCCGCGTCGGCCGCCGGGTCCTGGGTCCCCAGGCACTCCGCGCCCAGCTGGTGGAACTGCCGGGCGCGCCCGGCCTGCGGGCGCTCATAGCGGAACATGGGCCCCATGTACCACAATTTGGCCGGCAACGGCCCCTTGTCCATCCTGTGCTCAAGAAAGGCCCGCACCACGCCCGCCGTGCCTTCCGGCCGCAGCGTGAGGCTCCGGTCGCCCCGGTCCCGGAAGGTGTACATCTCCTTGTCCACCACGTCGGTGGCTTCGCCGATGCCCCGCTCAAACAGCTCCGTGTGTTCGAAGATGGGCGTGCGGATCTCCCCGTACCCGTACGCCGTGAAGACGGCCCGCGCCGCCTCTTCCAGCTCTTGCCAGCGCAACGCCTCCGCCGGCAAGATGTCGGCGGTTCCCCGCGGTGCCGTGATGACCGCCACACAGACCACCCCGCTCCTGATGCGGACAGGCGGAACCCTCCCGCAGGGTTCCGCCGTCTCCAACCAACGCCCGTCGCCGGGCCGCCGACCCGCCCGGGATCCCGGTGCCTTATGCCCGGCGCCTCATGCCCGGCGCGCTACGGCTCCATGCCTGGCTCGCCGGCCTGCGGCCCGGCAGCGCCCGCGCCGTCGCCGTCCTCGTCGCCGGCCGCGGTCTGACCGGCGCTCTCATCGTTGCCCCCGCCGGCGGGAGGCTCCGCGGCCTCACCGGCGCCGGCCCCGCCGTCCGCATCGCCGGTTTCCCCGCCGTCCGACTGGTTGAACTGCGCCTCCAACTGCTCCAGGAACTGCTCCTGGATGGCCGCCAGGCGCTCCTCGGCCACCCGGGCGTCCTCTTCCAGTCCCATCTGGGTGAACAGCTGCCGCAAGGTCAACTGGAGCTGGCCGTCCCACGGGTTCAGCTCGCCGGCCTGGCGGAAGCTCGCGGCGGCGTCTTCCTCCCGGCCCACCGCGCGGTACACCAAGCCCAGCTGCAAGTGCAGCTCCGGATCGGTGGGGGCCTTCGCCACCGCCTGCTCGTACTGGGAAACCGCCTCGTCCATCCGCCCCAGCTGCTCATAGACGGTGGCCAGGGAAACGTGCAAGTACGGGTTGACGGGATCCTCCCGCAGCGCTTCCTCGTACTCCTCGATGGCGGCCTCCAGTTGCCCGTTGCGCACCATGTGGTGGGCCCGCAGCTGCGGGTCGTGAATCACCAGGTTGGCCTCGCTCCGCCGTTGGCTGATCCACGCCGACCACTGCTCGTCCGCGGCCGCCTGCTGCAACTGGGCCAGCACCGCCTCGCGCCGCTCGGCGAACTCCTCATCGGTGGGTTCCCGCCGCTCGGTCACCTGGATCAGGTGCCAGCCGTACACGGTCCGCACCGGCTCGCTGATCTGGCCCGGCTCCAGCGCCAGCGCCGCCTCCTTGAAGGGTTCCACAAAGGGCGTCAGCCGGCTCACCCATCCCACGTCGCCGCCGGCCGCGGCCGAGGCGGCATCCGCCGAATGGGCGCGCGCCAGCTCCTCAAACGAGGCGCCCTCCAACAGCTGCTCCCGCAGCGCCCGGGCCTCCGCGAGCGCGGCCTCCCAGGCCGCTTCCCCTTCCAGGTCCGCCGCCGGCTCGATGAGGATGTGGCGGGTGCGCACCTCCACCATGGCCTCGCGCACTTGCTTGTCGGTAAACTCCGCGTGGCGCACCTGCTCCTGCAGCTTGCGCATCATCAGGTCTTCCCTGATTAGATCCCTCAGGCGCGACTCGGTCAGCCCGCTGGCGGTCAGGGCCTGCCGATAGGCGGCATCGTCGGGGAACGACGCCTTGATGTCGGACAGCGTCGCGTCGATCTCGCTGTTTTCCACCTTCAGGTTGGCCGCGCGTGCGGCCTCCAGCGTCAGATAGCTGTCCACCAGGTTGCTCAAGGTCAGGTAACGCAGCTCTTCCGCGAGCGTGCCGCGGACCGGCCCGAAGAGCTGGGTGTACAGCTGCAAGGTATTGAGATAGTTCCGTTGAAACTCCGCGTAGGAGATGGCCTGCCCATTGATTTCCGCCACCGGCACGGCCGCCTCGGTGGCCTGCTGGCCGAAGTTGACGCCGATGTACAACGAACCCGCCACGAAGGCGAGGACGACGACGATGATGATCCAGCGCATCTGCCTGCGCAGGGTGGCAAAGAACATGGGCGCTAAGGCCGCCTCCTCGGTCAAAAATCGCTCCTAATTTTACTGTAAGCCCGAAGACGTGTCAAACCACAGCGTCACGGGCCCATCGTTCTCCAGTTCCACCAGCATGCGGGCGCCGAATACGCCCGACTCCACATGGAACCCCCGTTCCCGCAGCATCGCTTGAAACCGTTCATACAGCGCGCGGGCGTGGTCCGGCGGCGCGGCCTCGGTGAAGCTGGGACGCCGTCCCTTGCGGATATCACCGTACAACGTGAACTGGGACACGACCAGAAACTGGGCGCCCACCTCGGCCGGGCCCAAGTTCATCTTCCCTTGCGCGTCTTCAAAGATGCGCAGGTGGGCCACCTTGTCGGCCACCAGCGCCGCCTCCGCCTCCCCGTCGCCTTGCCCGACGCCCAGGAAGATGAGCAGCCCGCGCCCGATCCGGCCCACCACCTGCCCGTCCACCCGTACGCTGGCAGATCGCACCCGCTGGATGACGGCCCGCATTGCCCCACCCCGTTTCCGGAAAGAAATGCGCCCCCCGTCCGCCGGCTAATGGGAGCCCGAACGGTGGACGGTGAGGACGCCTTCGACTTGCGTGATCCGGTTGATGACGGCCTGGAGGTGCTCCACGTCGCGGATGTCCACCGTGAGGTGGATGGTGGCCCGCTTGTGGCGGGTGGTGCGGGCGTGGACGGCACCGATGTTGGTCTTGCCGTCGGAGACGCTGGCCATGATGTTCGTCAGCAAGTTGACCCGGTCCACCGCCTCCACCTCAATGTCCACGGGGTACGTGACCGCCGGGGTCCGCTCCCACTCGACCTCCAGCTGCCGGCCCTCGTGGGACAAGGACATGAGGTTGGGGCAGTCCTTGCGGTGTACCGAGACCCCGCGCCCCCGGGTGATGTAGCCGACGATGGGGTCCCCGGGCACCGGGTTGCAGCAGCGGGAGAAGCGGATGAGCACGTTGTCCACCCCGCGCACCCGCACGCCCTGGACCTGGTTCACCGGGCGGTGCTCGCCGTTGCGGCGGCTCCGTTCCCTGAGCTGCCGCCGGCGGGCCTCCAGCTCCTCGCGGCCCAAAAGCCGCGTCAGGACCTGGGTCGCAGTCACCTGGCCAAAGCCGATCCCGGCCAGCACGTCGTCCACGTCGGCAAACCCGTAGCGCTTGACCACTTCCTGCATCCGGTCGGACCGCAGCAAGTCCGCCGGGTCGAGCCCCAGGCGCCGTGCTTCCCGCTCCAGGATCTCCCGCCCCCGGGCGAGGCCCTCCTCGCGGCGCACTTCCTTGAGCCAGCCGCGGATTTTGGTGCGGGCCTTGGACGTCTTGACGATGCTCAGCCAGTCCGGCGACGGCGTCGCGTGCTTGGACGTCAGGATCTCGACGATGTCGCCGTTTTGCAGCCGGTAGTCCAGGGAGACCATCTTGCCGTTGACCTTGGCGCCCACGCAGTGCATGCCGATGTCGGTGTGGACCGTGAAGGCGAAGTCGATGGGCGTGCTCCCCGCGGGCAGGCTCTTGACGTCCCCCCGGGGGGTGAAGACGAACACCTCGTCCTCGAACAGGTCAATCTTGAGGGTCTCCATGAACTCCTGCGGGTCCTTCATCTCCCGCAGCCATTCCATGACCTGCCGCAGCCAGGCCACCTTCTCCTCGAACTCGCTGGTGGTCTTGCCTTCCTTATACAGCCAGTGGGCCGCGATGCCCATTTCGGCGATCCGGTGCATGTCGTGGGTCCGGATCTGGATCTCCAGCGGCTCGCCCCTGGGCCCGATGACCGTCGTGTGCAGCGACTGGTACAGGTTGGACTTGGGCATGGCGATGTAATCCTTGAACCGGCCGGGCACCGGTTTCCAGAGCGTGTGCACCATGCCCAGCACCGCATAGCAGTCTTTGACGGTGTCGACGATGACCCGCACCGCCATCAGGTCGTAGATCTCGCTCAGGTCCTTCTGCTGGCGCTGGATCTTCTGCCAGATGCTGTAGAGGTGCTTGGGCCGGCCCTGCAGCGCGCCGCGGATGCCCAGCTCCGCCAAGCGGGCCTGAAGGGTGTTGATGACTTCCTGGAGCTCCTTTTCCCGCTCCTCCCGGCGGCGGGCGATGCGGCGGGCCAGCTCGGCATACTCCTCGGGATGGAGGGCTCGGAAGGCCAGGTCTTCCATCTCCCACTTCATGGACCACATGCCGAGGCGGTGGGCCAGCGGCGCGTAGATCTCCAACGTCTCCGTGGCCACCCGGCGCTGCCGTTCCACCGACAGGTGGCGCAAGGTGCGCATGTTGTGCAGCCGGTCGGCCAGCTTGATCACGATGACGCGCAAGTCCTCGGCCATGGCCAGGAACATCTTGCGCAGCGACTGGGCCTGGGCTTCTTCCCGAGTCTGGAACGTGAGCTTATCCAGCTTGGTGACCCCGTCCACCAGGCGCACCACTTCAGCGCCGAATTCCTCGGTCAACTGCTCCCGGGTGACGGGGGTGTCCTCCAGGACGTCGTGGAGCAGGCCGGCCACAATGGTGGTCACGTCCATCTGCAGGTCGGCCAGGATGCAGGCGACCTCATACGGGTGCTGGAAGAAGTCCTCGCCCGAGTCCCGGTACTGGCCCTTGTGGGCCTCCCGAGCGCGCGCGACGGCCCGCCGGACTCGTTCTACGTCCGCGTCCGGATGGTAGCTGAGAATCTTCTCGATCAAGACGTCTCGCTGCCCCGCGTCCATGACCGTCGCCGGAACTTCTGCGCTCTGCACTGCTCCCTCGCCCGACCTCACTCGTCGTACGTCACCAAAGACAGGATCTCATAGTCCCCCAGCCGCCGGCGGCCGTTCAGGAACGCCAGCTCGATGAGGAACGCGTACCCGATGATCTGCCCCTGCAGCTGCTCCACCAGGCGCGCCGCGGCCTGCATGGTGCCGCCGGTGGCCAGAAGGTCGTCCACGATGAGCACCCGCTGGCCCGGCTGGATGGCGTCCACATGGATCTCCAGCGCGTCCGAGCCGTACTCGAGCTCGTACTCGACGCGAATCTTGGCCGCGGGCAGCTTGTTGGGCTTGCGGATCAGCACAAAGCCGACGCCCAGCTCATACGCCAAAGGCGCACCCAACAGGAAGCCGCGCGACTCCACTCCCACGATGCGCTCGGGCCGCTTGTCCCGGAAATGGTCGGCCATCCTCTTGATGACGTAGCGCAGGGCCTCCCCGTTGGTCAGAAGCGTCGTGATGTCCTTAAAATTGATCCCCGGCTTGGGAAAGTCGGGCACCTCGCGGATCAAGGACCGCAAGTCCATCCAACTCGCTCCTCTCGGCAGCCCACGCAATCAAAGTGGCCGGAGTGGCCTCCAGGGCCATCCGGCTCAACGCGGCAAACGCCTGTTTCGTCCTCACACCTGCATTATATCGCGCCGAGTGCGCAACGTCCACCTTGGCCTGGGGCTTGGGCGCCAGGCGTGCGGTCCCGGTCCCGTCCCGGTCGATGAGGCCCAGCTCCGCGAAGACCTCAAGGGCGTACTCTACGCCGGCCGCGGAAACCAGCCCGGGCCACTGCTCCTGCACCGCGGCCGCCACCGCGCCGGCGGGCGGCAAGAGCCCGCCCGTCCGGCCCGCCAGGGCACGCAAAGCCCGGTAAATCCAGCGCAGCGCTTCCTGGCCGGGATAGCAGCGCTCCAGGTGGGCCGCCGACGCCTGCACCATGGCTTCGTCATAGGCCAGGTGGATGGTCCAGCCCGGCCCCAGCGCGGCCGCCACGAGCAGCCGCCACCAGGCGTCGGCGTCCTTGGGGAGGCCAAACAAGACCAGATGCCCCCGCCCTTCCCACCGGGAGGCCGAGCCCCCGGGGAACGCCAGGGACTCGCCGTCCACCACCGTCACCCGGGCGCCCGGCAGGCCGTCCAGCGCCGCCACCACGGGCGCCTCGTCCCGCACCATGGCCGCGGCCGCCCCGGCCAAGGCCCGCGGGTCGTCGCCGACGCCGGTGACGGCCACGATGCGGGCGCCCGCCGCGGCCAAGGCCGCGAGGTACGCGGTGCGGGCTAGGGGATGCCGCGGCGGGCGCTGCCGGCGGTCGGCCACGGGCACCGGCCCCGGCCTGCGGGCGAACAAGGGCGCCACCCGCAGCTTCTGGGGCGTGGTTTCCAGGGCCGCGGCCACCTCCGCGCTGGCTTCGGGTGAGCGGGCCGAACGCAGCACCAGGTCGACGCGGGTCCTGCCGAACCCCTCGTTTAGCTGGGGCGTGAAGGCCACATCCAGTTCACTGCCGGGCGCGGCGGCGCCCAAAAGGTGCCCCGCGCCGAAGGCCACGGCTTCGTGCACCTGGCCGGTTTCGGGGCAGCGCAGGCTCAGCCGCAGGTGTTCGCCGCCCGCGCCCACCGGGCGCGCCATGAGCACCCGCACGCCGCCGGCGGCCAACAGCGGCGCGGGGTTGCCGGCGCCGAAGGGCGCGAGCGCCTCCAGTTCCCGGACCAGCTCCTCGGTGACCTCGCCCAACGACACCTGGAGATCGACCCGCACCTGGGGCAAAAGATCCGCCGGCCCCAGCACCCGGGCCGCCACCTCATTGAGCCGGGCCCGCAGGGCGGGCAAGGCCGCCCGCGGGACCGTCAAGCCTGCGGCCAGGGCGTGGCCGCCGTAGCGCACCAGCAGGTCGTGGCATTGGCTCAGAGCCCAGAACAGGTCGAAGCCGGCGATGCTGCGGGCCGAACCCTTGCCCTCCTCGCCGTCCAGGGCCACCACCACCGCCGGGCGGGCGAAGCGCTCCACCAGGCGGGCGGCCACGATGCCGATGACCCCGGGGTGCCACCCGGCACCGGCCACCACCAGGACCCAATCGGCCAGGAGGTTGTCCCGCTCCACCTGTGCGATGCTTTCGGCCAGGATGTCCGCTTCGATCTGCTGGCGCTCGCGGTTGGCCTCGTTGAGCTGCTGCGCCAGCGCCGCGGCGGCCTTGGGGTCGTCGGACAAAAGCAGCTCCACACCCATGCGGGCGTGGTGAAGGCGGCCGGCGGCGTTGAGGCGCGGCGCGAGCCCGAAGGCCACATGGTGGGCGGTCAGGCGCCGGTGATCGAGGCCCGCCGCCTCCGCCAGGGCCGCAAGCCCCACCGGCGGGCGCAGGTGTATGCGCTCCAGCCCGGCCTTGACGAGAATGCGGTTCTCCCCCACGAGGGGACAGACATCGGCGATGGTGCCCAGCGCCACCAGGGCCAAGCCGTCGGCGTCGGGCAGCGGGCGCCCCAGCTCTTGCCCCAGGGCGGTGAGGAGTTTGTAGGCCACGCCGACGCCCGCCAGCTCCCGGAAAGGGTAGCGGCTGTCGGCCCGTTTGGGGTTGATGACCGCGGCGGCGTCAGGCAGGACGGGACCAGGCTCGTGGTGATCGGTCACGACCACGTCCATGCCCAGCTCCCGGGCCCGGGCCACCTCCGCGAGGGACTGGACGCCGCAGTCGACGGTGACCAACAGGCTTACGCCTTCCGCCGCCAGGCGCTCCACGGCGTCCCGGTTCAGGCCGTAGCCTTCCGACTGCCGCTCGGGGATGTACCAGCGCACGTTGGCCCCCAACCCTTTAAGGGTTCGGACCATCAGGGCGACGCTGGTCTGCCCGTCCACGTCGTAGTCGCCGTACACCGCCAGCGTCTCGCCCGCGGCCACGGCCCGGGCCAGGCGAGCCACGGCCAGACGCATGTCCGGCAGCGCCCACGGATCGTGCAAACCGGATAGATCCGGGCGCAGGAACGCGCGCACCGCGTCGGGTTCTGTAAACCCTCGCGCGGCCAACAGGCGCGCCACGACCCGGGACACGCCCACCGCCCGCTGCAGCCGCTCCACCACGGCCTCGTCCGCGGCCGGGCTCATCCTCCAGATGGTATGGAGTTGCATGGGGACCCACCCGTTTCGAACTCAGGTCGAAGGCGGCAAGGACTGGAGGCCGTTCGCCCCCCGCCGGTCCTCGTCGCGACCGGACGCTTCTTGCTCCAGCGCCCGCAGGCGCTGCTCCAACCGGTGCACTTGGCCCTGCAGCTGGCGAATGCGCCAGGACGCCCGCACCTGGCGTATAAACCCGATCAAGCCCGCCACCAGCGCGCCGGCGGCCGCCGATCCGACGACGACCACGACGAGCGACGTCTCCAACTGCCAGCGGATGAGATGAACGGTGATGGGCTCGGCGTTCTGCACCGCAAACACGGCGACGCCCAGGGCGAACAGCAATGCGAGGATGAGCAGCAGTTGCACCGTCAAGTCCCCCCGCCCGCGCGGCTGGCATCACGGGGCACTTCGCTCCGCGGACGGCGCTTCCCTGCCCGGCGCCAGGACCGGGCGCGACGCCGACCGCTTCCAGAGGGGAGGCGGCGCGAAACGCACAGGCCGCGCCGGCGGCCGGCCACCCGGGACCGGCTAGAACCTGCCCGAACGCAGGATGCCGATGACAAGGCCCAGGCCGAGAAAGGCGGCCAAGACGAAGCCCAACAGGCCAAGGGCCGGCATGCCCCAAATCAGGGGACCGGCGGACGACTGCAACACGACGGCGGACCCGAGGATCAGGGCGGCCAGGACCACCGACACGGCGACGCGGTTGCTGGTCCGCTCCAGCCGCCGGACGATGGGATCCAGTCCCTTGTGGACAAACTGGATGGCCACCTCGCCCCGCAGCAGTTGCGTCAGCGACTGATCCACCTTCTCGGGCACGCGGGCCAGAAGCTGCAGGTACGCGGCGGTTTCCGCGAGGGCGCGGCGGGCGACGGCGGCCGGATCCAGCTGCCGCTGCAGCAACTCCTTGGCAAAGGGCTCGGCGATCTCCAGCGCGTTGAACTCGGGGTCCAGGTGCTTGCCGACGCCTTCCATGGTGACCAGGGCCTTGGCCAACAGGGTCAAGTCTTCCGGCAGGCGCAGCCGGTGGCGATGGGCCAGCTGCAGCACCTCCTGGACGATGGGGCCCAGCTCCATCTGCCGCAGGGACTTGCCGTAATGCCGGTCAATGAGATCCGCCAAGTCCCGGCGCAAAGCGCGCTGGTCGGCGTCCTCGGACACCGCCCCCAGCCGCACCAGGCCCCTCACGACCCGTTCCAGGTCGCGCCGGGTGACGCCCACGAAGAGGTCCGCGACGGCGTTCATCAAGTCTTCGTCCAAGCGGCCCACCATGCCGAAGTCGATGATGCCCAGGGAGCCGTCCTGCATGACAAACAGGTTGCCGGGGTGGGGGTCCCCGTGGAACACGCCGTCCAGGAGCACCATGCGGAGGAACACTTCCGCGCCCAAGCGCGCCACGGCCCGCGGATCGATCCCGAGCCGCTCCAAGGCTTCCCGATCGTCCACCTTGACGCCGGTGATATACTCCATCACCAAGACCCGGGAGGTGGTCAGCTCCCAGAACACCCGCGGGATGCGGACGCGCGGATCGCCGGCCCACGCCCGCCGGAAGCGCTCGATGTTGCCCGCCTCCAGGCGATAGTCCATCTCCCGCCTCAGGACGCGGGCGAACTCATCCACAAAAGCCCGCACGCTGAAGCGCTCCTGCGGCCACCGCTCGTCCACCATGGCCGCTAGGCCCTGGAGGATCTCCAGATCGGTTTCGACCACCTCTTCGATGCCGGGCCGCCGCACCTTCACCACCACCAGCGTCCCGTCCCGCAAGGTGGCCCGGTGCACCTGGCCGATGGAGGCCGCGGCCAGGGGCTCTTCCTCGAAAGACGCAAACGCCTCCTGCAGGGAACGGCCCAGCTCCCGCTCCACCACCGGGACGATCTGCTCCACGGGCACGCCGGGCGCGTGATCCTGAAGGAGGCTCAGTTCGGCAACGACGTCTTCGGGTACGAGGTCAGGGCGGGTGCTGAGCAGCTGCCCCAGCTTAATGAAGGTGGGGCCCAGCGCTCCCAGGGCGGCCCGCAGGCGCGCGCCGCGGGTCTGCTGCGGCGCGGCCGGCGGCAACACGCGGCGGCCGAAGGGCACGAGATGATCCAGGTCCAGCCGGTCCAGGACGTAGCCGAACCCATGCCGCAGCAGGACCTCCGCCACCTGCCGGTAGCGGCGCAGGTGACGGTACCGCCGCTGCACGAATGTAAAGGGCACAAGCCGTCACCGCCTAGCGGACCGGGGCGGGGCTCACCTCGCGCCCGCCGCGCTCCTCCCGCTCCTTCCACAACCACCAGAAGGGGTTGGCCACGAAGATGGACGAGTAGGTGCCCACCGTAAGGCCTACCAGCAATACCAGGATGAAGTCCCTCAGGGTGCTGCCGCCGAAAAGGAACAAGGTCAGGACCGTCAGCAACGTGGTGGCGCTGGTGTGGACGGTGCGGGCCAGCGTCTCGTTGAGGCTGCGGTTCAACAGGTCCACGAGCGGCTCCGCCGGCCGCAGCTGGCGGTTTTCCCGCACCCGGTCGAAGATGACGATGGTGGCGTTGAGGGAGTAGCCGACGACGGTCAGGATGGCGGCGATGAAGGGGCTGTTGACCTCAACGCCCAGCGCCGAAACGGCGCCGGCGGCGATGATGGCGTCGTGCAACAGCGCCACCACGGCCGCGACCGCGAACTTGAACTCAAACCGCAAGGAAACGTATATGAGGATCCCGACGGAGGCCAGGGCTACGGCCAACAGCGCCCGCCGCACCAGTTCCGCGCCGATGACCGGTCCCACCAGCTCCGTGCGCAGGACCTCCACGCCGCCGAAGGCCGCCGCCAGGGCCGCGTCCACGCGGTCGATCTCGTCGCTGGCCAACGGGCGCGTGCGGATCAGCACATCCCGCGGGTCATCCAGCGGCTGGATCACGGCCGACCCGAGGTCTAGATCCGCCACCGCCTCCCCGGTCAGCACCGCCCGCACCTCATCGGCGGTGGCCGCCCGGCCCAGCTGCCGCTCGATCAGCGTGCCGCCCGTGAAGTCAATGCCCAGGTTCAGCCCCCGGAAGGCCAGGCTGAGCAGGCTCAACACGATCAAGACAGCCGATAGGGTCAGCGTGGCCTTGCCGTAGCGCATAAAATTGAAGCGGAAGCCAGTCTGGTGCATGGGGTCAGGCCGCCTCCCCGACGCCGAAATAGCGGGCTGCGCCCCGGGGGTTGGCCTCCACGGCCGCCGCCAGGAGCCAGCGGGTCACGACGATGGCGGTGAACATGCTGGCCACGACGCCCAGGCTCAAGGTGACCGCGAAGCCTTTCACGGGTCCTGTGCCCAGGTAAAACAGGACGCCGGCGGCGATGAGCGTCGTCACGTTGGCGTCCAGAATGGCTCGAAACGCCCGGTGAAAGCCGGCGCGGATGGCGGCCCGGATCTTGGAGCCGGCGCGCAGCTCGTCTTTAATGCGTTCATAAATGATGACATTCGCGTCCACGGCCATGCCTACCGACAAGATCAGGCCGGCGATGCCCGGCAAGGTCAGCGTGGCGTGCAAGCCCGCCAGCAAGGCCAAGACCAACATGATGTAGACGCCCAACGCCACGTCGGCCAGCAAGCCCGGCAGCCGGTAAACCATGATCATGTACAGCACCACCAGCACGAGCCCGGCGATGCCGGCCCGCAGGCTGCGGTCGACGGACTCTTGCCCCAGCGTCGGCCCCACGTTGCGCATCTCCACCACGTCCAAGGGCACCGGGAGCGCGCCCGCCTTGAGCAGGATGGCCAAGTTGCGGGCTTCGTCGTGGGTGAAATTGCCGGTAATCTGGCCCCGCCCCGAGGTGATGGGTTCCTGCACCACCGGGGCGACCAACAGCTCCCCGTCCAAAAGGTGCGGGATTTGCTGGCCCACGTACAAGGTGGTCAGCTGGGCGAAGCGGGCCGTACCCTCCGGCGTGAACTCCACATCCACCGCGGGGCGTCCAAATTGGTCGAGGCCCAGGCGCGCGTCGGCCAGGTCAGCCCCGGTCAGCACCGTGCGCCCGAAAGGGTCCTTGATCTCCAGCTGCGCCGTGCGCCCGATGACGTCGATGGCCTGCTGCTGATCGGTGACGCCCGGCAGCTCCACCACGATGCGGCGGGCGCCTTCCCGCTGGATGACGGGCTCCGCCACCCCCAGGGCGTTGACGCGCCGGTCGATGATCGCGATTGCCCGTTCGATGGCTTCGTCCGTGACCGCGGCGCCGCCCGTTTCCCGGGCTTCCAGGACGATGTGCACGCCGCCTTGCAGGTCCAGGCCCAGCTGCATCGGAAAACGGTACAGCACCAGACCGGTCGCGGCGAGGATCACAAGGAAGAATACGATTCGAATCGCGTTCCCCCGGGGCAAGCTCGGTTCCTCCCTCACTGCAGTGGAAACGGGTCCGCGCCGCCGGCGGGCGGCCGGCGTTCCCCTGGGCACACGCGCCCATTATAATGCCGGGTTCCGGGCTTGTCAATTTCGAAAACTTGACGCGATCCGGGCACGGACGGCCGCCAGGCCGCCTCTCACGCCGGTTTCACGTCGGGCCGGTCCACCACTTGGAACATGGTGGTCAGCATGGTGGCCACCGGCACTGGGCCGCCGTCGGTCTGGGCCAGCACCTCGCCCGTACACACGGTGATGTGGCGGCCCGGCCGCACCACCCGCCCGCGGGCCAAGAACGAGCGGCCGCGGGCCGGCGCCATGAAGTTGACCTTGTACTCGACGGTGAGCACCTCAGCCTCGGCGGGCATGAGCGTGAAGGCCGCATAGCCGCAGGCGCTGTCCACGATGGTGGTCACCACCCCGGCGTGTAGGAAGCCGTGCTGCTGGGTCAGATCCGCCCGGAAGGGCAGCTCGATTTCGACCAGACCCGGCTCCACCCGCACCAGCTCCGCCCCCAGCACCTGCATAATGCGCTGGCGCCGGAAACTGTCCCGCACCCGCTCGGCGTAATCGGGGGTTTTCGGTTGGAAGGCGGCCGTCGCCATGCGCCCACCCCTCCCCTCGCACTCCGCCCGGCGGCAGCCACGGGCAGCGCCGGCCTGCCGTCACGCGAGCCGCGCGCCGTTCACCACCAGGTGAAACCGGCAGTCGAGGAACTCCGCCGCCCGGCGGCACATGATCATGCGCTGCAGGAAAATCTCGAAGTACTCCAAGACCGAGGTGACCTCTTGTTCGATGGTCAGCTCCAGCGTCACGGTGTGGGCCGTGCCGTCCACATGCAAAAACGATCGCACCACCGCAAAGTTGACCCGGTCGTGGATGTCGAAGGTGGCCGGATCCCGGTTGCGCACCCGGGTCCGGTGCACGTCGGTTTTGTCGGCGAGGATGAGGGCCGCGGACACCCGGTTGACGGGGTGCCCGTGGTCCTCTTCGTGGTTGCCGATGGCCCCCAGGATGACGGCGGTTTCGTGGGGCGGCATGCCCAGCTCGTGCAGGATGGGCGCCAGGAGCACCGCGCCCGTCAGCGCGTGCCCGGCCCGCCCCACCACGTTGCCGATGTCATGGCAGTAGCCAGCGATGGCGGCCAGCTCCGCCTCGCGCGCCGAGAAGCCCAGGCGCGCAATGACGTTGTGCGCGATCTTGGCCACCAGCCCGCAGTGGCGCTCGCCGTGCTCAGTGAAGCCGATGGCGGCCAGGTGCTCATCCGCTGCCCGTACGTAGGCGCCCACGCGCGGGTGCGCCCGCACCACGTCCAGCGTCACCGGCGCCGCCTTGCCTCCGGACCCGGCCTGCACCGCGTCAATCCCTGCCCTTGACGTGGCCGACGCCCTGGCGGCTCAAGCGGATCTCCACCTTGTCCGCGATCCGCAGGTGCACCTCGTCGTCCTTGACGGCGGTGATCTCGCCGTGGATGCCGCCCACGGTGATGACCTTGTCGCCCACCTTGAGGCTGTCGAGCATCTCGCGGCGCTTCTTTTGCTGCTGCTGCTGCGGACGGATGAGGAGGAAGTAGAAGACCGCCATCATGATCAAGAAAGGCAGAAGCGGCCCCAACAGCCCCGCGCTCGTCGCGTCCGCCTGCAAGAATACCATCCGTGTTTCACTCCTCGTCCTGGGGCATGAAAACTCCTAATCGCCTTTCGACGGTGCCGCGGCCGTTCCTGCCCGCTCATGGGCCTCGGACCGGACCGTGCCGTCCCGAGCGTCGTCCCCGGCGCCGTCCCGGCCGGCCGCACCGTTGTCCCCGCCGCGGTACGTGCGCCGGAACTCGTCCCGGAACTGGGCAAACCGCCCCTCCCGGATGGCCGCCCGCATCTCGGCCATCAGCCGGTGCAGGAAGGCCAGGTTGTGCCAGGTGGCCAGGCGCATGCCCAACACCTCGCCCGCCTTGAACAAATGGCGGATGTAGGCGCGGGTGTAGTGGCGGCACACGTAGCAGCCGCAGTCCGGGTCCAAGGGCCCAAAGTCCCGGGCGTAACGGGCGTCCCGCACGATGAGGGTGCCCGTACGGGTGAACACCGTCCCATGCCGGCCGATGCGGGTCGGCAGCACGCAGTCGAACATGTCGACGCCCCGCGCCACCCCCTCCACCAGGTCCTCCGGCGCGCCCACGCCCATCAAGTAGCGAGGCTTCTCCACCGGGAGGATGCCGTTGACCACGTCCAGCATGGCCAGCATGGTTTCCTTGGGCTCGCCCACGCTCAAGCCGCCGATGCCGTAGCCCGGGAAATCCATGTCGGCGAGGGTGCGCGCGCTCGCGGCCCGCAGGTCCTCATAGACGCTCCCCTGCACGATGCCGAAGAGGGCCTGGTCCCGGCGCCGGTGGGCCTTTTGGCAGCGGGCCGCCCACCGGTGGGTCAGCTCCATGGAGCGCCGGGCGTACTCGTAGTCGCACGGGTACGGTGCGCACTCGTCAAAGGCCATGATGATGTCCGCGCCCAGCGCCTCCTGGATTTCAATGGACTTCTCCGGGCTGATGAAATGGCGCGAGCCGTCCAGGTGCGACTGGAAGGTGACGCCTTCCTCCTCGATGCGCCGAAGGCGCGCCAGGCTGAACACCTGGAAACCGCCGCTGTCGGTTAGGATCGCGTGGGGCCAGGCCATGAACCGGTGCAAGCCCCCCGCCTCCCGCACCAGCTCCGCCCCGGGCCGCAGGTACAAGTGGTAGGTGTTGGCCAGGATGATGCGAAACCCGATGCCCTCCACCTCGTGGGGTGTCATGGTCTTGACCGTGGCCTGCGTGCCCACGGGCATGAACACCGGCGTCTCCAGCTCCCCATGGGGCGTGCTGAGCCGGCCGGTGCGGGCCGCCGTGCGGGGACAGCGGGTTTCTACCCGGAATGCGATGGCCATCGTCCGCGTCTCCTCGTACTCGCCTGCTCACAGGATGAGCATCGCGTCGCCAAAACTGAAAAAGCGGTAGCGGTGCCGCACAGCCTCGGCGTACGCGGCCAAGGTCCGCTCGCGACCTAAGAACGCGCTGACCAGCATGAGCAGCGTCGACCGGGGCAAGTGGAAGTTGGTGACCAGCGCGTCCACCACCTTCCACCGGTAGCCCGGGTAGATGAACAGGTCCGTCCAGCCGTGGCCCGGCGGCACCTGGCCGTCCTCGGAGGCGGCCGACTCCAGCGTGCGGGCCACCGTGGTGCCCACGGCCACCACCCGCCGGCCCTCCCGCTTGGCCCCGCTGACCGCCGCCGCGGTGTCGGGCGGGACCGAGTAGTACTCCGCGTGCATGCGGTGCTCCTCGATCCGCTCCACCTGCACGGGCCGGAAGGTGCCCAGCCCCACGTGCAGGGTGAGGTACACCACCTGCACCCCCATGGCGCCGATCCGCTCCAAAAGCGCCGGCGTAAAGTGCAGCCCCGCCGTGGGCGCGGCCGCGGATCCTTCTTCCCGGGCGTACACCGTTTGGTACCGCTCCGGATCGCGCAAGGGCCGGTGGATATAGGGCGGCAGGGGCACCTGGCCCAGCTCCCACAGGCGCCGGTCCAGCTCGCCGGGGGGCTCAAAACGCAGCACCCGGCCGCCGGCCTCGGTGCGGTCGACGGCGGTGGCCACAAGCCCCCCGCCGCCCAAGCCGATGCGGGTGCCGACGGGCATCCGGCGCCCCGGCCGCACCAAGGCCTCCCACACGTCGGGCGCCAGGCGCCGCAGCAGCAGCACCTCCACCCGCCCGCCCGTGCCCTCTTTGGCGCCGAACAGGCGCGCCGGCATCACGCGGGTGTCGTTGAGCACCAGCACGTCGCCGGCCCGCAGGTACTCGGGCAAGTCCCGGAAGCTGCGGTGTTCCAGCTGTCCCGACGTCCGGTGCACCACCAAAAGCCGGGCCGCGTCCCGGGGCTCCACCGGCTCTTGGGCGATGAGCTCCTCCGGCAGCTCGTAGTCGAAATCGCTGACGCGCACTACCGCTCTCTCCCGTCCGTCTCCGCCCCGGCGGTCCCCAGCTGCACCGACGGGCAGTGGGCCGTCAACGGTACCCCAGTTCCTGAAGGGCCCCGGGGCGGTCGCGCCAGCCCGGCTTGGCTTTGACCCACAGCTGCAGGTTGATCTGGCTGCCCAACAGCCGCTCGATCTCGAGGCGGGCCAAACGGCCGATCTCTTTTAGCATGCGCCCGCCCTGGCCGATGATGATGCCCTTTTGGCTCTCCTTGTCGACCACGATGGTGGCGCGGACATCCACCAGGTCGCGGTCCTGCCGGCGGCTCATCTCCTCCACCACCACCGCGACCGAGTGGGGCACTTCCTCTTGGGTCAGATGGAACACCTGCTCCCGGATGAGTTCGGCGATGAGGAATTCCTCAGGCCGGTCGGTCACCCATTCGTCGGGGAAGTACTTGGGACCCTCGGGCAGCCGGGCAACGATCCAGCTGACCAGCTCCTCGATGCCGGCCCCCGTCACCGCCGAAACCGGCGCCACGTAAGCGAAGGTGCCCAGCTCCTGGAAGGCGGCCACCGCGGCCCCGGTGTCCTGTACCAGATCCAGCTTGTTAACCACCAGCGCCGCGGGCGTCTTGATCCCGGCCAGCTCCTTGGCGATCAGCCGGTCGCCGGAGCGCACCCCCGCCGCTCCGTCCACCACAAACAGGATCACGTCCACTTCGTTCCACGCGGCGCGGGCCACCCGGACCATGTAGTCGCCCAGCTTGTGCTTGGGCTTGTGCAGCCCCGGCGTGTCGATGAACACCACCTGCGCGTCAGGCCGCGTCAACACGGCCTGAATCCGATGCCGGGTCGTCTGCGGCTTGTCGGAGACGATGGCCACCTTGGCGCCCACCATGCAGTTGAGAAGCGTGGATTTGCCCACGTTGGGCCGGCCGATGATGGCCGCGAACCCTGATCGAAAGCTGCCTTGTTCCACGGTTCATCCTTCCCTGGCCGCGTCGGGCAGGGAAAACGCGCCCGGCAATAGTTGGGACAAGGTCACGACCCGCCGCTTGCCCTGCAGGTTGGCCATGATCACCGGCACGTCCGGGTGAAACTCGGCCAGGCTCTGGCGGCAGATGCCGCAGGGGGGCGCAGGCTCCGGGGCGTCGGTGACCACCGCTATGGCCCGCACGTCCCGGTGGCCCGCCGCCACCGCGTTGCCCAGCGCGACCCGTTCCGCGCACAGCGTCGCACCGTAAGACGCGTTTTCCACGTTGCACCCGACGATGATGTCTCCCGCGCCCGTCAAGATGGCCGCGCCCACGGCGAAACCGGAATAGGGCGCGTAGGCCCGCTCCCGTACCGCCCGGGCTGCCGCCACGAGCCGTTCCACGTCGGCCTCCGACACGCCCGGGACCGCCGCGGCCGGGGTTTCGCCCGCCTCGCGCATGATCATCACCTTCCTTGTCAAGGGCGGCGCCAGCAGGAGCGCCGCCGCGAGCCCCCCCGCAGGCAGCGCCGCCAGCACCGGCGGCAGATGGGGCACAAAGACCAGGTAGCCGATGATCACGGCGGCCCCGGCCAGCACCAGCACGCCGGCGGCGGCCACGTTCTTGGCCACCGCCGCCAGCGGGTGATAGTTTTGCGTCACCAGGTCGACCACGGCCTCGACGGCGGTGTTGAATAGCTCGGCGGCCAGCACTGTGCCGATGGCGACCACGAGCAGCGCCAAGCCCGCGCCCGTAACCCCCACCGCCCAGGCCAACAACAGCACCACCACGGCCGCCGACACGTGGATGCGCACGTTCCGCTGGGTGCGGAAGGCGTAGGCGATGCCTTCCAGTGCGTAGCGGAAGCTCTCCCCGAGGGTGCGGGCCCGCATGGGGCTCATCTGGCGCTCACCGGCCGCTGCTCCTTTCACCGGACAAGGCCCAGCTCCGTCAGGATGGCCTCTTCCCTTGCGCGCATGGCCGCCCGGGCGGTCTCATCCTCGTGGTCGTAGCCCAGCAGGTGCAGCACGCCGTGCACGCACAAATACGCCAGCTCCCGCTCAAGCCCGTGGCCGTACTCCTCCGCCTGGCGGACGGCGGTGTCCACGGAGATCACCACGTCACCCACAAGCAGTGGCCGCTCCGGGTAGCGTTCGGGATGGGTGCGGATGTCCGCGATCTCCTGCGGCTCCCACAGGGGAAAGGAAAGCACATCCGTAGGCACATCTTTTCCGCGGTAGTCGCGATTGAGTACCCGGATCTCCTCATCGTCCACCAGGGTCACGGCCACTTCCGCGTGGTCGGGCATGCCCTCCGCGGCCAGCGCGGCGCGCGCGACCGCCTCCAACC
>DATCKT010000328.1:0-2146 GCA_036562195.1 Limnochordales bacterium | reverse complement strand
CTTGTCACCGATCCTGGCATTCATCTTGCTCAGCCTGGCCCAGCGGTTGGTCATCAACCTGCTGTGGGCGCTGGCGTTTTGATGCGCGATCTCTAAGACGCGCGGACCGAGGAGCAACCGCCGAGGGCCGCATCTGCCCGGCGGCGTGGCCGTTACCCAAGGCGGGGCGGCCGCGGGTCCGGGTTTCTCCTGATCCGCTCCGGCCGTGCGCAGCGCCCGCGCCGGAGAGCGGGTTTCTCATGAGGAGGAAGGGGGCAGGGCTCCATCGACGTGCAGCGGGAACGGCTGCTGGGGCATCTCACCGATCCGGCGGATCGCCTGCTGGGCGGGCGGGTGCTGGACCTGGCGGCCAAGGCATATGACGAGAACCAACCCCAAGCCAGCGGCTTTCTCGACCCCCGGGAGCGGGACGTGGCCGAGGCCGTCTTGCGCGGCGTCCACGGCGTGCGGGTGCTGGCCGTGGGCGGCTATCCGGGAGCGGAGCGCCGGCGGCTCGTGATCTACCCCGACTATTTCCCCGAAGAGGCGGTGGAAGCGCCGCTGGCCGCGCTGGAGGTGAGCGGGCAGGGCGTGGCCGAGCTGCGCCATGGGGACGTCCTGGGCGCGATCTTGGGCGCGGGCATCGAGCGGGACCAGGTGGGCGATCTGGTGTTGGCAGGCCAGCGCTGGCAGGTGCTGGTCACCCCGGCGGTGGTGGACTTCCTGTGCACGCATTGGCGCCGGGCCGGGCGGATCGAGGTGCAGGTGCGGCCTATCGATCCCGAACAGGTGGAAGCGCCGACCGCGCGCGTGAAGGAGGTGCGCGCCACGGTCGCGTCGCACCGTTTGGACGCGGTGGCCAGCATCGGCTTCGGCACCTCCCGCACCCGCATGGCCCGGGACATCCGGGCGGAGCGGGTGAAGCTCAACTGGAAGGTGGTCACGGATCCGGCCGCAACCGTCAAGGAAGGCGACGTCATCTCGGTGCGGGGGCGGGGCCGGGCCGTGGTCGAACGGTTGTCTGGGGTGACCCGCAAGGGAAGAACTGGTATCACGTTGAAGCGGTTCTTCTAACGACGTGGGGTCGGATAGGGGGCCGAGAGCATGCTGAAGCCGCGAGATTTGGCCAAGGTGGAGTTCAAGCGGGTCTTCCGAGGGTACAGCGAGAAAGAAGTGGACGAGTTCGTCGAAAAGGTGGTCGCCGAGTACGAGAAGGTGTACCAGCGCAACCAGGAGCTGGAGGAGGAAGTCCAGCGGCTGCGGGCGCGGGTGCGCAAGTACGAGCAGAATGAGGGGCAGTTTGAGGAAGCGCTGGAGCTGGCTCGGCAGATGGCCCGGGACATCAAGGCGGCCGCCGAGCAGCGGGCCACGGCCATCTTGGCGGAAGCGCGCACCCAGGTGGCGGCTCTCTTGCGGCAGGCGCGGGAGCAGATGGACGCCCACGCCGCCCGGGTGCGGGAACTGACCCGCCAAGAGGAGGCGTTCCGCTCCCGCTTCCGCGATTTGCTCGAATCGTACTGGGCGCTGCTGGAAGAGGAGCGGCGGGACTCGGAGTATTTGTCGCGTGTGGTGCAGGGTCTCGTGGACGCCGCCGCGGCCCTGGAGGTGCCGGAGGAGGACGTCTTCGTCAAGGCGGCCGCACCCGTCACCGGAGCCGGTGCCTCGTGGTCGGCGGCGGCGGATGAGGCGGAGGACGAGGCGGAGAAGGCCGTGGAAGACGAAGCCGAGGACGAAGAAGCGGCCGCCTCCGTCGCTCTGGACGAGGCAAGCGTGCGAGGGGACGAGGAGGAGCAGCGCATCCCGCCGCAAGAGCCACGCGCCGCTGTGCCGGAGCCCGCGCGGATCACCTTGGATGAGGACGCCGACGACGCGCCAACAGCCGAAGGACCGCCGGAAGAAACCCGGCGCATGCCGGCCCTGGGCAACCGCCTGCCCAGCGACGCGCTGAAGCTCGCCCGGGAGATCCGGGCCAGCGGGCTGCACCGCCGCGACGGCAAACGGTGACATGGGTGCCAGCGGTGCCCAAGGGCGGCGACGCCGCCGGGCGGACCGCCGGAGGCTCCGGGGGAACGGGCCACGCCATGCCGAACCACGACGCCACCCTGTTTGACTACCATATGCACCTGGAGCGGGACCAGTACACCGGGCCGTGCCCCTACACCGTCGC
>DATCKT010000327.1:0-5064 GCA_036562195.1 Limnochordales bacterium | reverse complement strand
TCGCCCTTCTGGTCGATGGGCTCGCCCAGCACGTTCATGACGCGGCCGAGCACCTTGCGCCCGACAGGCACCGAGATGGGTCCGCCCGTGTCCACCGCCCGCATGCCCCGCACCAAACCGTCCGTGGACGCCATCGCGATGCAGCGCACGGTGTCGTTGCCCAAATGCTGGGCCGCCTCCAGGACCAGGTGAATCTTCCGGTCGTCAGACTCGTAGTCGATGCGAATCGCGTTGTTGAGATCCGGCAGCTGCCCGGGCGGGAACTGCACGTCCACCACCGGGCCCATGACCTGGACCACGCGACCCACCCGCTTGTTGTCGCTCATGGCTCCTGCCTCCTTCACACCGCCCCAGTCCCGTGCGTCGCGCCCACACCGCCAGCCGCCGGCCGGGCGCCGCACCCCGAGGACGACGATTCGTCAGTGGGCACCGAGGTTGAGGGCCTCAGCCCCGCCCACGATCTCGGCAATCTCTTTCGTGATGGCCGCCTGCCGCGCCCGGTTGAACGACAGCGTCAGCGTGCGGATCATCTCCGTGGCGTTGTCCGTCGCGGCGCGCATGGCGCGCATGCGGGCCGCGTGCTCACTGGCCTTGGCCTCCAGCAGCGCCCGGTACACCTGCATGTCCACATGCCGCGGCAAAAGCAGCCCCAGCACGTCCGCGGGCGACGGCTCGTAGATGTACTCGAGCGGCGGCTCGCCCCCGGCCCACTCGTCCGCCGGCGCCGCGCCGGCCTCGGCGCCGCCTTTGCCGCCGTTCAAACCGCTCAAGGGCAGCAGCCGCACGGTGGTGGGCCGCTGGGAGCCGACACTCAGGAACTGGGTGTAGATCAGGTTGACCTCGTCGAACTGGCCGGACACATACAGGTCCGTCAAGGCACGCGAGATCTCCCGTGCCCGCAGGAAATCGATGTCATCGCCCAGATAAAGGTATTCCGAGTGGATGGGCCGGCCGCGCCGGGCAAAGTGGTCGCGGCCCTTGCGGCCGACGGTGATGAGCGCGCACTCCCGCGTCTCCGCGGCCAGCGCCTGCTCCGCCCGGCGGATGACGTTGGTGTTGTACGCCCCGGCGAGGCCCCGGTCAGCCGTGATGAGCACGTACAATACCCGCTTCACGGGCCGGCCCTGCAGCAGCGGGTGCTGGAACGCCTTCTTCTCGCCGGCCTGGACCCGGTTGGCCTCCACCAGCCGCGTCAGCACTTCCTCCAGCTTTTGGGCATACGGCCGCGCCGCGAGCGCAGTCGCCTGGGCCCGGCGCAGTTTGGTGGCGGACACGAGCTCCATCGCCTTGGTGATCTGCTGGATGTTGCGCACGCTGCTGATGCGGCGTTTAATGTCCCGCATCGACTGTCCTGCCAACGGTCGTCACCACCCCTGCTTCGCGGCACCAGCGCTGCCCGCCGCGCCCTACGCGGCGTTGCCCGCCACAAACCGCTCCTTGAAGTCGACGATGGCCTTCTTGAGCTTCTCCTCCAGCTCTTGCGCCAGCTGCCCGGTGGTGCGGATCTCCTCCAAGATCTCCGGCCGCTCCGTGCGCAGAAACTGCAGGAACCCGGCCTCGAACTTCCGGACCTGCTCCACCGGCAGGCTGTCCAAGTACCCGTTGGTGGCGGCGTAAATGACCACCACCTGCTCCTCCACCGGCATCGGCTGGTACTGGCCCTGCTTGAGGATCTCCACCGTCCGCTCGCCCCGGATGAGACGGGCCTGCGTCGCCTTGTCCAGGTCCGAGCCGAACTGGGCGAACGCCGCCAGCTCCCGGTACTGGGACAGCTCGAGGCGCAGGTGGCCGGCGACCTTCTTCATGGCTTTGATCTGCGCGTCGCCTCCGACGCGGGACACCGAGCGGCCCACGTTGATGGCCGGCCGCACACCCGCGTAGAACAGATCCGCCTCCAGGAAGATCTGGCCGTCGGTGATGGAGATCACGTTGGTCGGGATGTAGGCCGAGATGTCGCCCGCCTGCGTCTCGATGATGGGCAGCGCCGTCATGGAACCGCCGCCCAACGCGTCGCTGAGCTTGGCCGAACGCTCCAGCAGGCGCGAATGGAGGTAGAACACGTCGCCCGGGTACGCCTCACGGCCCGGCGGCCGGCGCAGGAGCAGCGACAGCTCGCGGTAGGCCGCCGCGTGCTTGGACAGGTCATCGTAGACAATCAGCACGTGCCGGCCGTTGTACATGAACTCTTCACCCATGGCCGTGCCGGCGTAGGGGGCGATGTACAACAACGGCGCCGGCTCCGACGCCGTGGCCGACACCACGATGGTGTAATCCATGGCCCCATACTTCTTCAGCGTCTCCACCACGCCCGCGACGGTGGATGCCTTCTGGCCGATGGCGACGTAGATGCAGATCACGTCGCCGCCCTTCTGGTTGATGATGGTATCCACCGCCAACGCAGTCTTGCCCGTCTGCCGGTCGCCGATAATGAGCTCCCGCTGGCCGCGGCCGATGGGCACCATGGAGTCGATGGCCTTGAGACCCGTCTGCAGCGGCTGGTGCACCGCCCGCCGGTCGATGACGCCCGGCGCCGGCGACTCGATGGGGCGAAAGCGGTCCGTCTTGATGGGCGGCCCGCCGTCCAGTGGCTGGCCCAGCGGGTTGACCACCCGCCCGATCAGCGCTTCACCCACCGGCACCTCCACGATGCGGCCCGTGCGTTTGACGGTGTCGCCCTCCTTGATGTGGGCGTAGGGACCCATGATGACCGCACCGATGTTGTCCTCTTCCAGGTTCAGGGCCATGCCGTACGTCTGGCCGGGGAACTCCAGCAGCTCGCCGGCCATGCACTCCTCCAGGCCCCACACGCGGGCGATGCCGTCGCCCACCATGATGACGGTGCCCACGTTCTGCACTTCAATGTCCGCCTGGAAGCGTTCGATCTGCTGCTTCAGGATGGCACTGATCTCTTCGGGCCGGATTGCCACAACTGTCACCCCACAATCTCAAGTCGGGTTCCGCGCAACGACTCCTTCAAGCGCTCAAGACGCCGGGCCACGCTCCCGTCCATCACCAAGTCGCCGATGCGCGCCACAACGCCGCCGAGGATCTCCGGCGCCACCACGTTGCGGATCCGCACCTGCTTACCCGTAAACCGGCTCAGGCCGTTCCGCAGATCGATGAGCTCCTCGTCACCCAGGGGATGCGCGCTGCGCACTTCCACTTCGACGATGTCCCGCACCCGATCCGCGTACGCCACGAACTCCCGGTACATGTCAAGCAAGTACCGCTCGCGCCGCTTGCTGACCACCAGCCGCAAAAACAGCTTCGTCACGTCGGACGCCTGCTCGCCCGCGGCACGCAAAAGCAGGTCCAGCTTGACGTCCGCCGGCACCCGCTGGCTCTCGAGCATGGCACGGATTTCCGCATCGTCCCGAATGACTGCGGCGACCCGGCCCAGCTCCTGCTCGACGGTTTCCAAAAGCCCGCGCTCAGCGGCTAAGTCTCCGAGCGCCCGGGCGTAGCGGCGCGCCAGCCGCAAATTGCTGGTCATTGTACATCCCCGGGCCTCTGCTGGCCCTGGCCCCCGGCGGCCGCGACCTGGTCCACGAACTCCCGCACCAGATGCTTGTGATCCTCGGCCGAGAGCGTCTTGCCGATGAGCTTGCCGGCCGCCAGCACCACCAGGTTGGCCACTTCCTCGCGGATGGCGGCCACGGCCCGCTCCCGCTCCCGGGCGATGTCGGCCCGGGCCCGGGCCAGCGTCTGCTCGGCCTCTTCCTCCGCCTGCCGCAGGATGCGCTGGCGGGCCTCCTCAGCCTTTTTGACGGCCTCATCAATGGTGGCCTGGGCCTCCGCCTGGGCCGCCTTCATCTTGGCCTGGTACTCGCTCAACAGGCGCTCGGCCTCCGCCCGGGATTCAGCGGCTTTGTTGAGCGAGGTCTCAATGAACTCCTCGCGCTTCTGGATGATCCCCTGCACAGGCCGCCAGAGAAACTTGTAAAGAAGCAGCATAATAACGAGAACGTTGATGGACTGGAACAGCCAGGTCCAAATGTCGAACGTCAGCGGCTGGCTGGGGCCGTGCCCTTCCGCCGCCACTGCGGCCAGCACTGTCAGCAGCATCGCGCTTCCCCCTTCGCCGGCGCCCGCACGCGGCGCGGCCGGGGAACGGGCAGCACGTCCCGTTCCCCGCCCACGCACGGCAAACAATCCGAGCCCATGATCCGGGCCGTGCGCCCCGGGCGATACGCCCGTGTGCGGCGCCCGCCAACCTTACACGCCCTCCGTGCCCCCGCCCCAGGGCTCTCACCTTGTGGCGCTGCGCATTACAGCGAGGTCCACAGCAAAATGGCAATAACGAAGGCGAAGAGCGTCAGGGCCTCCATGAACGCCAGAGCGATCAGCAGGGCTGTGCGCATGTCGCCGGCGGCCTCCGGCTGACGGGACATGGACTCCATAGCCTTGGAGGTCGACCAGGCCTGGCTCAGGGCCGAGGCCATCGCAGGCAGGGCGATAGCCAGGGCAACAGCGAACAAACCAGCAACCGTCATCTTGTCTTTCCCTCCTTTCCCCTCAGCGCGCGTGACGAAACCGCCACGACTTGCCTTGGCGCTTGATGGATTTACGCCGCTCTAGTGGCCGTGCGTCTGCGTGGCCAGATAGGTGCACGTGAGCAGCGTAAAAATAAACGCCTGAATGAACCCCATCAGCAGCCCCAGCATCATCACGGGCACGGGCAGCACCAAGGGCACCAGGATCGCCAGGATGGTGACGACCGTCTTCTCGCCGAACATGTTCCCAAACAAACGGATGGCCAGCGAGAACGGCTTCACAATCTCTTCGAGGATGTTCATGGGCAGCATGATGACGACCGGCGACACGAAGTTGTGGAGGTAGCCGCTCAAGCCCTTCTCCCGGATGCCCATGATGTGGGTCAGCACGATGGTGGTCAGGGCCAAGGCGGCGGTGGTCATGATGTCGGTGGTCGGCGGCACGAAACCGGGGATGAACCACGAGAGGTTCATGGCCAGGATAAACACGAACAGGCTGCCGACGATCCACAGGTACTTGCGCCCGTGCTTGCCCATGGCGCCCTCGAGCAGCCCGTAGAGAAACTCGACC
>DATCKT010000319.1:0-7089 GCA_036562195.1 Limnochordales bacterium | reverse complement strand
GCAGTAGTCGAACTCGATGCCCTGCCCGATGCGGATGGGTCCCGCCCCCAGCACCAGCACCGAGCGCCTGCCCAAGGGCGGCACCGAGTCGCCGGAATGGTAGGTGGAGTAGTAGTAGGGGCTGGCGGCGGTGCGCCGCTCCGGGTGGGTGTTGACGGCTTTGTACGCGGGCATAATCCCGTGGGCTTGCCGGGCCCGCCGCAGCTCCAGCTCGTCGACGCCAGCCAAGGCCGCGATCTCCCGGTCGGCGAAGCCGATGGCTTTCGCCTCCCTGACCTTTTCCCATGCCGCTTCGTCCCAAGCGGCGCACGGACCCGAGGCGCGCAAGGAGGCCAGCTCCCGCTCGTAGGCCACGATGCGCCCGACGGCGCCGATGAAGAACGGATCGATCGCGGTGGCCGCCGCGACGTCGGCCGCGCTCATCCCCCGGCGCAGCGCCTCGGCCACCACAAACAGCCGCTCGTCGTCGCCGGCGCGCAGGCGGCGGCGCACGTCCTCGTCGGACCACTGCTCCACGCCCTTGAGCCGCAGGCCATGGGCGCCGATCTCCAACGAGCGCACCGCCTTGAGCAAGGCCCCCTCCAGCGTCCGCTCGATGGCCATGACCTCGCCCGTGGCCTTCATCTGGGTCCCCAGCACCCGGTCGGCCGTGACGAACTTGTCAAAGGGCCAGCGGGGGATCTTGACCACCACGTAGTCCACCTTGGGCTCGAAGTGGGCCGTCGCGTCGCTGCCCGCCGCCAGGCGGATCTCATCCAGCGTAAGGCCCACCGCGATCTTGGCCGCCACCCGGGCGATGGGATAGCCCGTGGCTTTGGACGCGAGGGCGCTGGAGCGGCTGACCCGGGGGTTCACTTCGATCACGTAGTAGTCCAGACCGCCGGGTTTCAAGGCGAACTGGATGTTGCAGCCGCCCTCGATGCCCAGGGCGCGGATGATGCGGATGGCCGCGTCCCGCAGCCGGCGGTACTGCTCCTGGGTCAGCGTCTGGGTGGGGGCCACCACGATGCTGTCGCCGGTGTGGATGCCGATGGGGTCCATGTTCTCCATGTCGCACACGGCGATGCAGTTGTCGGCCCCGTCCCGGATGACCTCAAACTCGATTTCCTTCCAGCCGGCCACGCTGCGTTCGAGCAGCACCTGGCTCACGGGGCTCGCTCGCAAGGCGCGGCGCACGACTTCTTCGAATTGGGCTTCCGTGTTGGCGATGCCGCCGCCGGTGCCGCCCAGAGTGTACGCCGGGCGGGCGATGACCGGGAGGCCGATTTCCTCCAAAAAGGCGCGCGCTTCCTTGAGGCTGGAGACGATGCGGCTTTCCGGCACCGGTTCGCCCAGCTCGATCATGGTGCGCTTGAACAGCTCCCGGTCTTCGCCCCGCTGGATGGCTTCGAGGGGTGTACCCAGGAGGCGCACGCCCAGGCGCTCCAGCACGCCGCGGCGACTCAGTTCCACCGCCATGTTGAGCCCCGTCTGGCCGCCCAGGGTCGGCAAAAGGCCGTCGGGCCGCTCTCGCTCCAGCACCTGGATCACGAATTCCGGCGTGATGGGTTCCAGGTACACCCGGTCGGCGATCTGGGTGTCGGTCATGATGGTGGCGGGATTGGAGTTGATGAGGACGACCTCGATGCCTTCTTCCCGCAGGGCACGGCAAGCCTGGGTGCCGGCGTAGTCAAACTCCGCCGCCTGGCCGATGACGATCGGCCCCGAGCCGATCACGCACACTTTGCGCAACGACTTGTCCTTGGGCAAGGCCGTCACCTCTGGCCCGCGGCCACCGCCGCCAGGGCATCCTCCAGAATGCCGACGGCCTCATCGATCTCCTCACGCCGGACGATGAGCGGAGGCAGCAGGCGCAGCACCGACGGCTTGGGGGCGTTGATGAGCAGGCCCCGCTCCTGGGCCGCGGCCACGACGCGCGGCGCCTCCAGCCCGTCCAGCTCCAGGCCCACCATGAGGCCGAGACCGCGGATCTCCCGGATCCACCCGCGCCGGCGAGCCAAGTCCTCCAGACGGCCGCGCAAGTGCTCTCCGGCGGCCGCAGCCGCCGCGGGCAGGCCTTCGCTCACTAAGGTACCCACCACCGCCAACGCGACGCGGCAGGCGAAGGGGTTGCCGCCGAAGGTGGAGCCGTGGGTGCCGGGCCCCATGCTGGCAGCCACCTCTTCCCGGGCCAGCACCGCGCCGATGGGCACGCCGCCGGCCAGGGACTTGGCCAGGGTCATCACGTCGGGCCGCACGCCGTAATGCTCAAACGCGAACATGCGCCCGGTGCGCCCCATGCCCGTCTGGATCTCGTCCAGGACGAGCAGCAGGCCGTGGGCGTCGCACAGCTCCCGCACCGCGCGCAAGTAGCCGGGATCCGCGGGATAGACACCCCCCTCCCCCAGCACCGGCTCCAGCATGACGGCCGCGGTCTCGCCGTCGATGGCCGCCTGAAGGGCGTCCACATCGTTGAAGGGGACATGGACAAAGCCTTCCGGCAACGGCGCGAAGCCCTCATGGTACTTGGGCTGGCCCGTGGCGGCCAGCGCGCCCAGGGTGCGCCCGTGGAAGGAGTTGTGGGCGGCGATGATCTTGTAGCGCCCCTGGCCCTGAAGCCATCCCCAGCGTCGGACCAGCTTGATGGCCAACTCGTTGGCTTCCGTGCCGCTGTTGCAGAAAAACGCCCGGTCCAGCCCCGACAAGGCCGCAAGGCGCGCCGCCAGCTCCGCCTGGGGTTCGATGTAGTACAGGTTCGCGGTGTGGAGGACGGACTCTGCGGCCTCGTGGATGGCCGCGACCACCCGCGGGTGGCGGTGGCCGAGGCCGTTGACCGCGAGCCCAGCCACGAAATCGAGGTACGCCTTGCCCTCGCTGTCCCACACCCGCACGCCTTCGCCGCGCACCAAGGCCAGCGGGAGACGGTTGTAGGTGCGCATCACGTGCTTGTCCGTGAGCGCCTGGATCTCGGCCAGCGTCCGCGCCATCGTCAGCTCACCACCATGGTGCCGATTCCCTTGTCGGTGAAGATCTCCAGCAGGAGCGAGTGCATGCTGCGGCCGTCGATGATGTGGGTGCGGGGCACGCCGCTCTCGAGGGCCTTGATGCACGCCTCCACCTTGGGAATCATGCCGCCGGAGATGCGGCCCTCCTGGATCATGCGGCGGGCGCGGTCCACCCCCAGGGCCGAGATGAGGGTGGTGGGATCGCCTTCCTCGGCGTAGATGCCCTCCACGTCCGTCAGCATGATGAGCTTGTCCGCCTTGAGGGCGGCGGCCAGATCCCCGGCCACCGCGTCGGCGTTGATGTTGTAGCTCTCCCCGTCGTAGCCCGCGCCGATGGTCGCGATGACCGGGATGTACCCCTCGCGGTTGAGCAGGTGCAGGAGGCTGGCGTTGATGGTTTCCACGTCGCCCACCAGCCCCAGATCGTCCCCGCGGCGGCGGGCGGTGATCAGGTTTCCGTCGTGTCCGGACAAACCGATGGCCTTGCCGCCGTAGCGGTTGATGAGGCCGACCAGATCCTTGTTGATCTTGCCGGCCAGCACCATCTGCACAATCTCCATGGTCTCGGCGTCGGTGACCCGTAGGCCATTGACGAAGCGGGGCTCCTTGCCCACCCGCTTCATCCAATGGGAGATCTCGGGCCCGCCGCCGTGCACCAGCACCGGGTTGACGCCCACGTACTTGAGCAGGATCACGTCCAAGATGACGGCCTTCTTGAGCTCGTCGTCGGTCATGGCCGCCCCGCCGTACTTGATGACGAACGTCTTGCCAAAGAAGGTGCGGATGTAGGGCAGCGCCTCGATCAGCACCCGGGCCTTCTCCACCAGCTGCTCCTTGTTCACCGCCGGACCTCCTTCACGACCGGTAGCTCGCGTTGATCTTCACGTAGTCGTAGGTGAGGTCGCACGTCCAGACGGTGGCCGCCGCCGGCCCCGCCTTCAGGTCCACCGTCAGTGTCACGTCGGCCGCGCGCAGGATCTCCTTGGCCTTGTCCTCGTCGAAGGCCAAGCCGCTGCCGTCCCGGGCGACCAGCAGGTCGCCGATGTAGATGTCCACCCGCGCGGGATCGAAGTCGACGCCCGAGTAGCCGGCCGCGCACAAGATGCGCCCCCAGTTGGCGTCTTCGCCGTACACCGCGGTCTTGACCAGGTTGGACCGGGCGATGGAGCGCCCCACCTGCACCGCATCGGCTTCGCTCTTGGCGCGCACGACCCGGATCTCGATGAGCTTGGTGGCCCCTTCGCCGTCCCGCACGATGGCCCGGGCCAAGTAGCCGTTGACGTAGTCCAGCGCCGCCGCGAACCGCTCCAGCTCCGGATCGTCCAGCGTCAAGGGGGCGTGCCCGGCCTGGCCGTTGGCCAGCACCACCACCATGTCGTTGGTGCTGGTGTCGCCGTCTACGGAGATGCGGTTGTAGGTCTTTTCCACCGAACGGCGCAGGACCGCCTGCAGGGCGGCGGGCTCCACGGCCGCATCGGTGGTGACGAAGGCCAGCATGGTGGCCATGTTGGGATGAATCATGCCCGAACCCTTGGCCATGGCGCCGATGCGCACCGGCCGGCCGTGGATCTCCACTTCCACCGCGATCTGCTTGGGCACCGTATCGGTGGTCATGATGGCCATGGCCGCGTCGGTGCCCCCCTCAGGGCTTAGGCGGTAGGCCGCCTGCTGGATGCCCGCGGCGATCTTGTCCATGGGCAAAGGCACCCCGATGACGCCCGTGGAGGCCACGGCCACCTCGTGGGCCGGAATGCCCAGGGCCGCACCCGTCAGCTCCGCCATGCGGCGGGCGTCGATGAGCCCTTGCGGGCCGTTGCAGGCATTGGCGTTGCCGCTGTTGCACACAATGGCCCGCAGGTAGCCGCCCCGCACGTGCTCCCGGGTCACCACCACCGGTGCGGCCTGCACCCGGTTGGTGGTGAAGGTGGCTGCGGCGGCCGCGCGGCTGTCCGACACCACGAGGGCCAGGTCTTTGCGGGAACGCTTGATCCCGATGTGCAGCCCCGCGGCGCGGAACCCCCGCGGCGCGGTCACGCCTCCCGGCACTTCCCGGACCACCGGGACGGTCGTTTTCTCCATCGGCGTGGCCATGGACGGTCACTCTCCTGTTCTATGTTCGTGCGCGCTGTATGCCGGCACCCGCTGCAGGCAGTCGGAGCGGCTTGAGGGCGAATAGCCTCCCGGGTGCGGCGCACGGCACCCGTCGCCGCCGCTACGGGTACAACCCCGGCGCCCGCAGCCCCAAGGTTTCCTCGAGGCCGAACATGATGTTCATGTTCTGCACCGCCTGGCCGGCGGCGCCTTTGACCAGGTTGTCAATGGCGGAGAAGACGATCAGGCGGCCGCTGCGGCTGTCGACCCGGGCCGTCACGTCGCAATAGTTGGAGCCCAGGACCGCCTTGGTCTGGGGCAGCCGGTCGGGGCCCAGGACCCGCACAAAGGGTTCGGAGCGGTAGTAGTCCTGCATGATCTGCACCGCGTCGTGGGTGGTCAGCGGCTGCGTGAGGCGCAGGTTGAGGGTGGCCAGGATCCCGCGGCTCATGGGCACCAGGTGCGGCACGAAGCTGACCATCACAGGGCCCCCGCCGCGGGCGGCCAACAGCGCCCGGATTCCCTGCTCCATCTCGCCGGTGTGGCGGTGGCCCGGGACGCCGTAGGCCTGCACGTTCTCGGTGCACTCGGGGAAGTGGTACATCTGCTTGGGCGTGCTGCCCGCGCCGGACACGCCCGACATGGCCGACACCACGACGGCCGCGGTGTCGATGCAGCCCGCGTGCACGAAGGGCGCGATGCCCAGCAGCACGCTGGTCGGATAGCAGCCGGGATTGGCCACGATGCGGGCCGTGCGCACCGCTTCCCGGTGCATCTCGGGCAGGCCGTAGACCGCCTCGGCCAGGAGCGCCGTGGCCTGGTGCTCGATGCCGTACCAGAAGCGGTATTCTTCCGCGTCCCGAAACCGGAAGTCCGTACCGATGTCGATGACGCGCACGCCTTTGTCCACCAGCTCGGCGGCCAGCGCCATGGAGGCGCCGTGGGGCACCGCCAGGAACACCACGTCGCAGCGGGCCGCCATCACGTCGGTGTCAATGGCCTCGTACTCAAGATCCACGATGCCCGCGAGCCCCGGGTGGGTGGCGGCCACGGCCTGCCCCGCCTGGGTCCGGGAGGCGGCGTACAGCACCTGGGCTTGGGGATGTTGGGACAAAATTCGCATCAGCTCGCCGCCCGCGTAACCGGTGCCGCCCACGATCCCGACCCGTACGGCCATGATCGAGCAAAACCCCTTTCCTTCCCTGGTCGCGCCGGGCCGCCCTTGCGCTGCACGCCGGCGGCGCGTCAGGAATGATTATACTAGCGCGCTGCATAAACATGCAAGCCCGCGCTGGATCTTTTGGCAAAAAAATTCACCGGCGGCCGTGCCGCCGGTTTCGTGCGTTCGTCGATCTCCTCGATTCCCCGGGGAGCCGGTTTGCCCCGCCGTTCTCTCCGGCCCGTCGCCCCTCTCTCGGGCCCGCCGCCCCGCGCCCACGGTGCGCCGGCGACTCTCCAGGCGCCCGCGTCGCGCGCACACGTTTGCACTGTCCCGGCTCGCAGGTGCCCAGACACCAGGTCCGGCCCTCAGTCAATCCACTCCGCCACGACGCCCAAGGCGCCCAGCTTCTCCTCCAGCCGCTCGTACCCGCGCTGGATATGCTCGACGCCTTCGATGATGGTTTCCCCTTCGGCAGCGATGCCGGCCACGATCAAGGACGCCCCCATGCGCAGGTCGGTGGCGGTGACCGGCGAGCCCGTCAGCCGCTCGACGCCCTCGATGACCGCGGTGCGGCCGTCGGTTTCCAAGCGCCCGCCGAGCCGCTTCAACTCGTCCACGTGGCCGAACCGGTCCTCGAAGATGCGCTCGCTGATGACGCTGGTCCCTTGCGCGAGCAACAGGAAAGCCGACAGCTGCGGCTGCAAGTCTGTGGGGAACCCCGGATAGGGCAGCGTTTTCACCTGCAGCGGCTTCGGACGGCCCGCGAGGCGCGCGCTGATGGCGTCGCCGCAGTCGGCCAGTTCCACCCCGGCCTCCTCCAGCTTGGCCAAGAGCGCCTCCAAGTGTGTCGGG
>DATCKT010000086.1:0-12958 GCA_036562195.1 Limnochordales bacterium | reverse complement strand
GAGCAGGGTCAGCGGCTCGCCGCCGTGCCGCAGCGCGTGCCGCAGCGAACGGCGCAGGTCGAGGCGCGGCCCCCGCCGCGCCGGCTCCATCCGCCGCGACGTCCGCGTCGCGAGGCGCCGGGCGATGCGCCGCGCGATCCGGCGCAGGGCTTCCTCGTCTTCCCCCACGACGGGATCCCACACCGCCCGCCGGTGGAGCGGGTCGGGGGAGTACGCCGGCCGCGTCGCCGCCCCGTCCGGCCGCCCGTCGGGCACCGGCAGCGGGACGCGCCGCACCGCCTCGCGCGAGGCCGACGTGCCGTCGCCGCCGCGCTCCTGGCCGTCGGGCCGCGCCGCCTCGAGTCCGGCGGCGCGGGGCTGCGCCCCGAAGTGCCGCTCGAACAGCCGGTCGAACGCGGCCAGCGCATCGGGGTGGCGCGCCAGCGTGCAACGCAGCGCCGACCGCACCGTGTCGCGCTCCCCCACCCCGACGGCGGCGAGGCCCGCCAGCGCGTCGGCCACCTCACCCGGTCCGACGGCGACGCCCTCCGCGCGCAGGTCGGCCGCCAGCCGCAGCACGCGCGCGGAGAGCGTCGCCTCCGCCGGCCGCTCCCTCACCGCGCTCAGCCCACTGAGCCCTCCATCTCGAGCCGGATCAGCCGGTTCATCTCGACCGCGTATTCCATCGGCAGCTCCTTCGTGAAGGGCTCGATGAACCCGTTCACGATCAGCGACACCGCCTCGTCCTCGTCGAGGCCGCGGCTCATCAGGTAGAACAGCTGCTCCTCGCCCACCTTCGATACGCTCGCCTCGTGCTCGAGCGTCACGCCGCGCTGCTCGTCAACCTCGATGTACGGGTACGTGTCCGAGCGCGAGTCGCTGCCGAACATGAGCGCGTCGCACTCGACCCGCGACTGCGCGCCGACGGCCCCCTTGTACACCTTGAGCAGGCCGCGGTAGCTCGTGCGGCCGCCGTCCTTCGAGATCGACTTCGAGACGATCTTCGACGTCGTGTACGGCGCGACGTGGACCGCCTTGCCGCCCGCGTCCTGATGCTGGCCGCGGCCGGCGAACGCGATCGACAGGATGTCCGCGCGGGCGCCGCGGCCCAGCAGCCACACGCCGGGGTACTTCATCGTCACCTTGGAGCCGATGTTGCCGTCGACCCACTCGACGGTGGCGCCCTCATAGGCCACGGCCCGCTTGGTCACCAGATTGTACACGTTCTTGGACCAGTTCTGGATGGTCGTGTAGCGAATGCGGGCGTCCTTGAGGGCGACCAGCTCGACCACCGCGCTGTGCAGCGAGTCGGTGCTGTACACCGGCGCCGTGCAGCCCTCGACGTAGTGGACGAAGGAGCCCTCGTCGGCAATGATCAGGGTGCGCTCGAACTGGCCCACGTTCTCGGCGTTGATCCGGAAGTAGGCCTGCAGCGGGATCTCCACCCGGCGTCCCGGCGGGACGTAGATGAAGGAGCCGCCGCTCCAGACGGCCGAGTTGAGGGCGGCGAATTTGTTGTCACTGGGCGGCACGACGGTGCCGAAGTACTTGCGCACGAGATCCGGGTACTCCCGCACCGCGGTGTCGGTGTCGCAGAAGATGACGCCCTGCTTGGCCAGGTCCTCGCGGATGTTGTGGTAGACGACCTCCGACTCGTACTGGGCGGTTACGCCGGCCAGGAACTTGCGCTCCGCCTCCGGGATGCCCAGCCTGTCAAAGGTCCGCTTGATGTACTCGGGCACCTCATCCCAGCTGCGGCCCTTCTTCTCCGTCGGCCGGACGTAGTAGTGGATGTTGTCGAAGTCGATGGCCGACAAGTCCGCACCCCATGTGGGCATCGGCTTCTTGAGAAACGTCTCCAAGGCCTTGAGGCGAAACTCCCGCATCCAGTCGGGCTCGCCCTTCATTGCGGAGATTTCCTCAACAAGCTGGCGGGAAAGCCCCTTGCCAGACTTGAACACGTACTTCTCCGGGTCGCGGAAACCGTACCGGTATTCCTGGTCGATGTCGATTACGGGCTTTGCCATCGCTGCTTCCCCCTTTCCTGCGCACATTCATACCTATTATATCTTACCAGGCCCACAGCGCAAGCGCAGCGGCCGCCGCCCCCCGGACCGCGCAGCCTCCGGGTGCCCCGGGCGCGACCCCGTCCCCGTGCCTGGCAGCCCCTCGCTCCCCAGAAACCGCCCCCACGCGCCGCCTGCACCCCAAAACGCCTGTGCGCCCGGAACTCTCCTTCGCACCCGCAATCCGCCCCGTCTGACCCGCGCAGCGCACAATTTGCGGAAACACCGCGCCGAGAGGCAGGAATTGGGTCCGCCCCCCCGAATTCCCCCCGTACAAGTGGGGCGAAGTGGGGGGAAGTGGAGGAGACTGGGGCCGTTGTTCCTGGGCGAGTTTCAGCACGCACTGGACGACAAAGGCCGCCTGACCATCCCCGCCCGTTTCCGGGAGGGACTGGGGCAGCGGTTCATCGTGACGCGCGGGCTGGACCAGTGCCTCTTCGTCTACCCCCTCGCCGAGTGGCAGGTTCTGGAAACCCGTCTCAAGTCGCTGCCGTTGACGAAGGCCGACGCGCGGGCCTTCGTCCGTTTTTTATTCGCAGGCGCGTGCGAATGCGAACCGGACCGGCAGGGCCGCATTATGTTGCCCGCCGGCCTGCGGCAGTACGCGGGTCTTGAGAAGGACGTGGTTGTGATCGGCGTGTCGACCCGGGTGGAGATCTGGGCGGCGGAGCGCTGGGCCGGGTATGTGGCCGAGGCCGGCGAGTCCTTCGAGAAGATCGCCGAGAACCTGGAAGGGCTTGGACTCTGAGGAGCCGGGGTGGGGTCGTTGGGTCACGTGCCGGTCATGGTTCAGGAAGTGGTCGAGCTCCTGCAGCTGGCGCCGGGGCACCTGGTGGTGGACTGCACGGTGGGCGGCGGCGGCCACGCCCGGGCGCTGCTGGCCCGCATCCTGCCGGGTGGACGCCTCATCGGGATCGACCAAGACCCGCGCACCCTGGAAACCGCCCGGAACAACCTGGCGTCCTTCGGCGACGCCGTGACGCTGGTGCACGGCAACTTTCGCGACTTGGCCGCCATCCTCGCGCGGCTGGGGGTGAGCCGGGTCAACGGCGTTCTGTTTGACCTGGGCGTCTCCTCGTTTCAGCTGGATGAGGCCGAGCGGGGGTTCACGTACCGGGCCGACGCCCCCTTGGACATGCGCATGGATCCGCAGCAGCCGCTGACCGCCGCGGAGCTGGTCAACACGCGGCCGGCCCAAGAGCTCGCGCGGATCATCAGGGAGTACGGCGAGGAGCGGTGGGCCAGCCGCATCGCGGCGGCCATCGTGCAGGCCCGGGCCCGCCGGCCGTTCACGTCCACGCTCCAGCTGGCCGAGGTGGTCAAGGAGGCGATCCCCGCGGCAGCCCGGCGGCGGGGGCCCCATCCGGCCCGCCGCACCTTTCAGGCGTTGCGCATCGCGGTCAACGACGAGCTGGGCGCGCTGCGCACGGGCCTTTTGGCTGCGGTGGATGCCCTCGGGCCCGGGGGCCGCGTCGCCGTCATCAGCTTTCATTCGCTGGAGGACCGCATCGTCAAGCAGACGTTCACCGAGCTCGCGTCGGGATGCCGCTGCCCGCCCGAGCTGCCCGCGTGCCGCTGCGGCCGGCAAGCGGTGGTGCGGTTGTTGACCCGCAAGCCCCTGGTGCCGTCGGCGGAAGAGGTCGCAGCCAACCCGCGGGCCCGCAGCGCCCGCCTGCGGGCCGCCGAACGGCTTGTTCTAGGGGCCAGGGAGGAGGAATAGCATTGGTACCAGCACTGAAGACGCCCAACCCCGAACCGTGGCGCGAGTGGCAGCAGCCCGGAGGCGTTCCCCAGGAACGGTTCCACCCGCGGCCGAGGCCGGTGAACCCCTTTGTGCTGCTCCCGGTGCTGGGCCTGCTGGTGCTCACCGCCGGCATGGGTTTCATCGCCCAGCGGGTGCAAGTCATGAAGCTGGGCTTCGAGCTGCGGCAAGCGCAGCAGGAGCTGGCGCGGGTGCAGGAGGAGCACCGCCGCCTGCAGGTGGAGATCGTGCGGGCCCGCTCTCCGGAACGGGTCACAGCCTTGGCCCGGGAGCGCCTCCAGATGGTGGAGGCCAGCCGGCCGGCGTTGGTGGTGCTGTCGCCGGTGGAGGGGGCGGAGGCGGCCGTGGCCCAGGCGCCGGCGGCCGCGCCTAGCAGTCTGGCGGAGCGCATGGCCGCGGTGGGGGATTGGCTGTGGGCCCGGCTGACCGTGGCCGCGGAGGCGGGCGCCAGGCGGCCATAGCGCCTGAGCCGGGGGCAGGGCGAGGTGCCGGGGCGCGGTCGGCCCCGGGGAGGGAGCGCCTTGCCCAGGCTGTCCCAGTTCGTCCTGCGCCAGCGCATCGTCCTGGTGTTCGTCGCGGTAGCGGCCGCGGCCGTACTGTTCATCGCCCGCCTTGCCCACATCCAGCTCCTGCAGCACCAACAACTGACCAACCTGGCGCTGGAGCAACGCCTGCGCGGGGTGCCGGCGGATCCCCTGCGGGGAACCGTATACGACCGCAACGGCACCGAGTTGGCCATCAGCGTCAGCGGTGACGCCGTTTACGTCCGTCCTGCCGAAGTGACGGATCCCCACGGGACCGCGGTCGCCTTGGCCCGGCTATTGAATCTGCCCTATGAGCAAGTGCTGGGGCGCCTCCAGCAACGCCAGGCGGAAGTCTGGATCGCCCGCCGGGTGAACGAAGACGCGGCCCGGCAGGTGCGGGAAGCCGCCCTTCCGGGCGTCTACGTGGCCCAGCGCACGGCCCGGATATACCCCCACGGGACGCTGGCCGCCCACGTACTGGGCATCGTGGGCATCGACAACCAAGGCCTCGAAGGCCTCGAGCTCCATTACGACCAGCTGCTGCGGGGCGTCCCCGGCCGGGAGCTGGCCGAACGGGACGCGCGCGGGCGCGTCATTCCCCACGGGATGGCGGATTTCGTGCCGCCTCAGGACGGCTACGGGCTTGTGCTCACCATCGACGCGGCGATCCAGGCCGTCGCCGAGCGGGAGCTGGAGCGGGCCTGCATCAGCACCTTGTCCGAGTTCTGCATGACGCTGTGGATGAATCCCCGCACCGGCGAAATCCTGGCCATGGCCGTCTATCCCACCTTTGACCCCAACGCGCCCGGCGACTACCCCGCCGACTACCGGAGGAACCGGTTGGTGACCGACCAGTTTGAGCCGGGCTCCATCTTCAAAATCGTGACGGCGGTGGCGGCCTTGGAGGAAGGAGTCGTCGCGCCGGATGAGGAGTTCTACGACGCCGGTTTCATCGAGATCGGCGGCGGGCGGGTGCACTGCTGGCGCGGCGGCGGCCACGGCAGCCTGACGTTCGCCCGGGCGGTGGAGGTGTCGTGCAACCCAGTGTTCGCCGAGCTGGGAGGCTTGCGCCTGGGGCCGCAACGGTTCCACCCGTACCTGCAAGCCTTCGGTTTCGGCGCACGGCTGGGGCTGGACTACCCCGGCGAAGGCCGCGGGCTCATTCCCGTTCCGGGCCAGGTGGTTCACGGCGAGGTCCTGCGCTGGGCCAACGTGGGGTTTGGGCAAGGCGTGGCGGTGACGCCCCTGCAGATGCTGTCCGCGCTGGCCACCATCGCCAACGACGGCGTCCGCATGCGCCCGCAGCTGGTCGCGGGCATCGTGGACCCGGTGACGGGGCAAGTGGAGCCCATCCGGCCGCAGCCCGTGGGGCGGGTCATCTCGCCGGAGACGGCCAGGGCGTTCCTGGCCATGCTGCGGGAAACCGTGGTGAACGGATCGGGCAGCAACGCGGACATCCCCGGGTATCTCGTGGGCGGCAAGACGGGCACGGCCCAGGTGGCCGAGGGCGGCGTCTATACCGACAAGCGCCTGGCGTCCTTCGTGGGCGTGGCGCCCGTGGACGACCCGCGCCTGGTCGGGCTCGTCATGCTCTTTGACTTGAAACCGCGGCCCGCCTACGGCGGCGTGCATGCAGCGCCGGTGTGGCGCGCCATCGCCGAACAGGCCTTGCCGTACCTGGGCGTGGCGCCCCGTGCCGCGCGCCCGGAGCCCGGCGCGGGTTCCGCGCCGCAGGCGGACGGCCGGGTGCGGGTGCCCAACGTGCAGAACCTGCCCGTCACCGAAGCCGAGGCCATTCTCCGGGCGGCGGGCCTGCGCCCGGTGCGGGAAGGCACGGGCACCTACATCCTGGACCAGGCGCCGGTGCCCGGTGTGCTGGTGGAGCCGGGCACGCAGGTGCTGCTGGAGTTCTGGGAGGTGCCGGATCACTGGCAAGGAGAAACCACGGTGCCCGCCGTGCTCGGCCGCCCGCCGCGGGAGGTGGCGGCGCTCCTGGCCGATGCCGGGCTCGTGCTGGACATAAAAGGCGACGGCGCGCCCAACGCGGTGGCCCTCGCCCAGGCGCCCGCCGCCGGCGAGCGCGTCCTTAGGGGCACGCGGGTGCAGGTGGAGTTCGGCCCGTCCCGCTGAGGCCATCGGAAGCCCAATCACGGGGAAAACCTCCGGCGCGAGGCCTGCCCGCTGCGATGGGCGGGCATGGCGGGGCTGGCAAAATAAAGGCAGCGCTGGGAGGAAACACTCAAACCGGTGCCGTATTCGCGAAGGACACAGCAGGAGGTCGCAATGGAGCTAGGCGCGCTGCTCTCCCATGTGCCCCACACTTGGCTGCGGGGCGATCCGGCTTTAGAGATTAAAGGCATCGCCTACGACTCCCGGGAAGTGCGGCCGGGGGACGTGTTCGTCTGTTGGCAGGGCCTGCGGTTCGACGGCCATGCCTTCGCCCACGACGCGGTGCGGCGGGGGGCGGTGGCGGTGGTGTCGGAGCGGCCCATCGACGGCCTGCCGGCCGCCGCCGGGGGCGCGGAGAAGGGCACGGCGAACGGGGCGGTGGGCGACAACGCGGATGGGGTCCCCGTGGCCCAGGTGCTGGTGCCCGACGCGCGGGAGGCCTTGGCCCGCCTCGCGGCTGCGTTTTACGGGTTTCCGTCCCGCCGGCTGCGGCTCATCGGCGTGACGGGCACCAACGGCAAGACCACCACCACGCACTTGATCAAGGCGGTGCTGGAGGAGGCCGGCCTCAAGGTGGGCCTCATCGGCACCATCCGGCACCTGGTGGGCGATGAGGTGCTGGAGGCGCAGCGCACGACCCCCGAATCCCTCGACCTGCAGCGGCTGCTGTTCCACATGGCCGAGCGGGGCATGGAGTATGCGGTGATGGAGGTTTCCTCCCATGCGCTGGCCCTGCGCCGGACGGTGGACGTGGAGTACGACGTAGCCGTGTTCACCAACGTCACCCGGGATCATCTGGATTTCCACGCGAGCTTTGACGAATATGTGGCCGCCAAGGCGATGCTGTTCGCTTCCTTGGACCCGGCGGGGACGAAGCCCCGCAAAGCGGCCGTCATCAACATGGACGACCCCCACGCGCCGGCCATGGCGGACCGGTGCCGGGTGCCGGTCATCGGCTACGGCGTCGGGTCGCGCACCGACGTCTACGCGCTCGATCCCGTGGTGCGGCCGGCGGGGGTGAGCTACGACGCCCACACGCCCGCGGGGCGCTTGCCGCTGCGTCTGCAGCTGACGGGCCGTTTCAACGTGTACAACTCCCTGGCCGCCGTAGCGGTCGGATGGCTGGAGGGCGTGCCGCTGGCGGCCATCCGCCGGGCGCTGGAAAAGGTGCCCGGGGTGCCCGGGCGCCTGGAGCGGGTGGACGGGGGCCAAGATTTCACCGTGCTGGTGGACTACGCCCACACCCCCGACAGCCTCGAAAACGTGCTGCGGACCTGCCGCGGGTTCGCGGCGGGCCGGGTCATTGTCGTCTTCGGCTGCGGGGGCGACCGGGATCCGGGGAAACGACCGCTGATGGGTGAGATCGCGGCGCGCCTTGCCGATGTGGTCATCATCACCTCCGACAACCCCCGCAGCGAGGACCCGGAAGCCATCTGCCGCCAGGTGGAGGAGGGGGTGCTTTTGGCTGGGCGGCCGGCCGGCGGCTACCACGTCATCGTGGAGCGCCGGGACGCCATCCGGGCGGCTATCCAGATGGCCGAGCCGGAGGACATCGTCCTCATCGCCGGCAAGGGCCACGAGACCTACCAGATCTTCCGGGACCGCACCGTGCACTTTGACGACCGCGAAGAAGCGGCTCACGCCCTGAAGGAGCGGTTTGGACATGGAACCGCTGCCGGTTGAAGCCATCGCCCGGGCGGCGGGGGGCGCCTTGGCCGCGGGCGACCCCAAGGCCATGGTGCGCGGCGTGTCCACCGACAGCCGCACGCTGCGGCCGGGGGAACTGTTTGTGCCGCTGGTGGGGGAGCGGTTTGACGGGCACGACTTCTTGGGCGACGCCGTCGCCCGGGGCGCCGCGGCCGTGCTTGTCCGGGAGGGGAGGGCGCTGCCGGCGCTGGCCGGTGCAGCCGTCATCACGGTGGACGATCCGCTGGCGGCTCTGCACCGGCTGGCCCGCTGGCACCGGGAGCGCCTGGGCGCCCGCGTGGTGGCGGTTACGGGCAGCAACGGCAAGACGACCACCAAGGACATGGCGGCGGCCATCTTGTCGGTCCGGTGGTCGACCCGCAAGTCCCGTGGGAATTACAACAATGAGGTGGGGCTGCCGTTGGCCATCCTCGGCGCGCCGGCCGGCACCGAGGTGCTGGTGCTGGAGATGGGCATGCGGGGCCAAGGCCAGATCCGGCAGCTGGCCGACGTGGCCCAGCCCCATGTGGGCGTGGTGACCAACGTCGGACCGGTCCATCTGGAGCTTTTGGGCAGTTTGGAAGCCATTGCGCGGGCCAAGCGGGAGCTGGTGGAGGCTTTGCCTGCAGACGGCTGGGCGGTGCTCAACGCCGACGATCCCCAAGTGCGGGGCATGGCCGCCCACTGCGCCGGCCGGGTGCTGCGCTACGGCCTGGACAGCGGTGCCGATCTGCGGGCCAGCGACGTTATCAGCCGCGGCCTCGCGGGGGTGGAGTTCACTCTCCACTGGCAGGGTCGCTCCGTACAGGTCACCGTGCCGGCGCCGGGGCGGCACCACGTGTATAACGCCCTGGCCGCCGCCGGCGCCGCCCTGGCCCTGGGGTGCGACTTGGACGCGGTGGTGCGGGGGCTTTTGGCGTTTCCTCTTCACGCGTCCGCCATGCGGCTGGAAGTGCGGGAGCGGCCCGACGGCCTGCGGGTGATCAACGACGCCTACAACGCCAGCCCCGCCTCCATGCAGGCGGCCCTGGCGCTCTTGGCGGAGGTGGAAGCGGAGCGGCGGCTGGCCGTGCTTGGGGACATGCTGGAGCTGGGGCCCCTGAGCGACGCGGCCCACCGCGAAGTGGGCCGGCGGGCCGCCGCGGCGGGGGTCGATCATCTGGTGGCCGTGGGCCGCTGGGCTGAGACCGTGTGCGCCGCGGCGGTGGATGCCGGGTTGCCGCCGGAGCGGGCCGAGGCCTTGCCCGACGCGCAGGCGGCCGCGGCGCGTGTTGCCGCTCTGGTCCGGCCCGGCGACGTGGTGCTCGTCAAGGCGTCGCGGGGGCTCAAGCTTGAGCGGGTGGCCGAGGCGCTCTTGGCTGGGGAGGCGCCGACCGGCGGGCGGGGTGAGGAGCGGTGAGCGCCATCATCTATCCGGCCGTCTTCGCCTTTGCCGTGGCCGTGCTGCTCGGTCCGGCCACCATCGGGTGGCTGCGGCGCCTGCGGGTGGGCCAGGTGGTGCGCCGGGAAGGCCCCCAGACCCACTTGAAGAAGACCGGCACGCCCACGATGGGCGGCGTGCTGATCCTTGCGGGCGTCATGGCGGCCGTGGCGGCGTTCGTGCCGGATCTGGGCGCGGCGTGGCCGTTCCTTGTGGCCTTGCTGGGCTTTGGCGCCGTGGGGCTCATCGACGATTTGACCAAAGTTCTGGCCCGCCGTTCGTTGGGCCTCAAGGCCCGCCAAAAGCTGTTGCTGCAGCTGGCCCTGGCCCTGATCGTCGGCTGGGGAGCGCTCGCACAGGTGGGCCCGTACTTGCGGGTGCCCTTCGCCGAAGGCTGGTGGATGGTGCCGGAATGGTTTTACCTGCTTTTGGCCGTGGCCACACTGGTGGGCGCGGCCAACGCGGTCAACATCACCGACGGTGTGGACGGGCTGGCCGCCGGGGCCACGGCGGTGGCGGCCTTGACCATGGCGGCCATGGCCCGGTTGCTGGGTTTCGAGGAGGCCGCGATGTTGGCCGCAGCGCTGGGCGGGGCGTGTCTCGGATTTGCGTGGTTCAACGCCCATCCGGCCCAGGTGATCATGGGCGATACGGGCGCGCTGGCCTTGGGCGGCGCCCTGGGTGCCATCGCCCTCATGACGGGCACGCCGCTTTTGCTGGTCATCGTGGGCGGGCTGTTCGTCGTCGAGACGCTGTCGGTCATCGTCCAGGTCACCTACTTCCGCCTGACGGGCGGCCGGCGCATCTTGCGCATGAGCCCGCTGCACCACCACTTTGAGGTGAGCGGCTGGGCCGAACCGCAGGTGGTGACGCGTTTTTGGCTGTTGTGCCTGCTGTTTGCGGCCGCGGGGCTGTTGGCCTTACGCTGACGTGTTAGCGGTTCGGACCGGTTCATACAATTTGCACGCGCAGCCTGCCGGAGGTGGAGCGGTGCGATCCGCACCCGGTCGACCCGATGTGCTCATCTTCGCGGCCGTGGTGGCGCTCTTGGCCATCGGCATTCTCATGGTGACCAGCGCGGCCAGCGTCACGGGGCTGATCCAGTACGGCGACCCGTACTACCACGTGAAACGCCAGCTGGTGTGGGCGCTCTTGGGCCTGGCCGTCATGGCGGTCGCGACGCGCGTCGACTACCGGTTCTACCGGCTGCTGGTGTGGCCGGTGTTGGTCATCGCGTTTGTGGGCCTGGTGGTGGTGCTGTTCATGGGCACCGAGGCGGGCGGGGCGCGCCGGTGGATCGGTTTCGGTTTCTTCAACGTGCAGCCGTCGGAGGTCATGAAGTACGCCCTCATCAACTATCTGGCCCATTACGCCGCCACCGGCAGGGATCGGCTGCGCGGTTTCTGGCGGGGCCTTGTGCCGCCGCTCGCGGTCATCGGGGCGGCGTTCGGACTGGTGGTGCTGGAGCCCGACTTCGGCACCGGCGTCGCCATGGCCGCAACGGCGTTCATCGTGCTGTTCGCGTGCGGCGCCAACGTATGGCACCTGGCCGGCATCGGCCTGCTCAGCGTGCCGGGGCTGGCGTACCTGGTGTATACGGAGCCGTACCGGATGCGGCGGCTGCTGGCCTTCCTCGATCCGTGGGCAGACCGGATGGATTCGGGTTGGAACGTGGTCCAGTCCCTGCTGGCCATCGGATCGGGGGGCCTGTTTGGCCTCGGGTTGGGCGAGGGGCGGCAGAAGTACTTGTACGTGCCGGAGCAGCACACCGACTTCATTTTCGCCATCCTCGGCGAGGAGCTGGGTTTCGTGGGCACGTCCACCGTCGTGCTCTTGTTCGCGCTGCTGGCGTGGCGGGGCTACCGCGTCGCCCTGCGCGCGCCGGACATGTACGGGTGCGTCCTGGCTGTGGGCATCACCACCATGATCGTGTTCCAGGCGCTGCTGAACATCGGCGTCGTGACCGGATCTCTGCCGGCCACCGGGATCACGCTGCCGTTCATCAGTTTCGGCGGTTCGTCGCTGGTGGTGACCCTGGGCGCCGTCGGCGTCCTGCTCAACATCTCACGGCACGGTACGCCCGCCTAGCATGCGGGTGCTCATCGCGGCCGGCGGCACAGGGGGACACATCTACCCCGGCATCACGATCGCCCAGACGCTGCGGGAGCGGCGGCCCGATGAGGACATCCTGTTTGTGGGCACCGCGCGGGGCCTGGAGGCGGACATCGTGCCTCGGGCCGGGTTCGCCTTCACCGCCATCCCCGCCTACTACCTGCGCCGCCGTTTGTCCCTGGACGTGCTGCGCACGGGGTGGACCGCGGTGCGGGGGGTGGTGGAGGCGCGGCGCGTGGTGCGCCGGTTCCGCCCCCATGTGGCCGTGGGCACGGGCGGCTACGTGTCCGGTCCCGCCATGGCGGCGGCGCTTTTGGCCGGGGTACCGGTGGTGCTGCAGGAGCAGAACGCGTATCCGGGTTTGACCAACCGGCTGCTGGGGCGATGGGCGGCCCGGGTGGCCCTGGGCCATCCGGCGGCGGCGGCCCATTTCGGCCGGCGGGACTGGGTGGTGGTGACGGGCAACCCCATCCGCCGGGATGTGGTCACCCGCGCTCGGGAGGCGGGGCGAGCGGCGTTCCGGCTGGAGCCGGACCGGCCGACGCTGCTCGTGTTCGGCGGCAGCCAGGGCACCCGCTCCATCAACCGCGCGTTGCTGGAGGCGGCGCCCCGCTTGGTGGAGGAGCTGGGGATCCAGATCGTGCACCAGACGGGACAGGCGGGTTTCGCCCAGGTGGTGGAGGAAGCCGTGCGGCGGTGGGAGGGGCAGGGCGGCCGCCCGCGCCCGGAAAGGCTGCCGGACCGGGTGGTGCTGGGGCGCTGGCAGCTCTTGCCCTTTATCCACGACATGCCGTCGGCGTATGCGGCGGCGGATCTGGTGGTGAGCCGGGCCGGCGCCCTGACCCTGGCCGAGCTCACCGCCCGCGGGTTGCCGGCCATCCTGGTGCCATACCCCTTCGCGGCCGAAGGGCACCAGGACGCCAACGCCCGGGCCCTGGCCGAGGCGGGCGCCGCGGTGGTCATCCGAGATCAAGACCTGAACGGGGAGACGCTCGCGCGCGAGGTAACGGCCCTGCTTACGGACTCGGCACGGCTGGAGCGCATGGCGGCGGCCAGCCGCCGCCTGGGCCGCCCCGACGCGGCCGAGCGTATCGCAGACCTCATCGAAGAGGTCGCCGCCCGCTGACGGGAGGCGCCGGGCGGGCGGGCGCACCGGGCGGCGGGGGACCGGACGCGCTGCCGCGGCGGACAGGCCTGCCGCGGCGGTCCAAGAACAGGGGATTTTCGGCATGCATAGAAT
>DATCKT010000310.1:0-3709 GCA_036562195.1 Limnochordales bacterium | reverse complement strand
CAGGCCGTATAATTGGGGCGGTGAGGAAGCGGTGCAACTTTCCATCGCATCGATTCGTGAACAGCGGGGGGCTTCACTCCCCTTTGATTTTATGGTGTCCCCCGCGGAGCTGGGAGCCCTGGACGGCGAAGCGCGCGCGGTGGCGCCGGTGCACGTGCACGGGCAGGTGACCAACACGGGCGAATCCATGCTGGTCCAGGGGGAAGCCCGCGGCCAGTTCGCGATGACCTGCGCCCGCTGCCTCCAACCCATGCGCGCTGAGGTCGCGGCCGAGTTCCAGGAGCGCTTCCGCCGGCCAGGCGGGCGCCATCCGGAGCGAGCCCAGGACCGCTGGGAGGCGCCGGTTTCCCTCGCCGACGAGGAGGACGACGCGCGTCCCTACCACGGCGACTGGCTGCACCTGGATGACGCGGTGCGGGAGGCGCTCCTTCTCCACATGCCGATGAAACCGGTGTGCGAGCCCGACTGCCGGGGCTTGTGCCCCCAGTGCGGGGCGAACTTGAACGAGACCACCTGCGATTGCCGGCCGGAAAGCATCGATCCCCGCCTGGCCGTGCTCAAGGAGTGGGGCAAGCGGCCAGACGCCGACTGACCGGGCGGGTCCGCCGGCCGCCGGCGCTTGTCTTGCGACCCCCGATGCACACGGTGAGCGTTACAAGAGGAGGTTGAACCCATTGGCCAATCCGAAGCGGCGCCATTCCAAGGCGCGTACGGGGAAGCGGCGTTCCACGTGGACGCTGACGGCGCCGGGCTACGTGTCCTGCCCGCAGTGCCGCCAGCCCAAGCTGCCGCACCGCGTCTGCCCCGAGTGCGGCTATTACGACGGCCGCCAGATCATCGCCACCAAGCAGGAGAAGGAGTAGCCCGCGGCCTATGGCGACCAGCGGCCCGATCCCCATCGCGCTGGATGCCATGGGCGGTGACAGGGCGCCGGAGGAGATCGTCCAGGGCGGCCTGAGGGCCGCCCGGGAATTGGGGCTGTCCGTCTGCCTCGTGGGGGACCGGGCCCGCCTGGAGGCGCTTTTGGCGGGGGAGAGCGTGCCTGCGGGCGTGACCGTGGAACACGCGCCCGACGTCATCGCCATGGAGGAAGCGCCGGCCGAGGCCGTGCGCCGCAAGCGGGCATCGTCCATCGTCGTCGCGGCGCGCCTTGTGGCGAACGGGCAGGCGGCGGCGCTGGTAAGCGCGGGCCACACGGGCGCGGCCATGGCCGCGTCCTTGTTCCATATGGGGCGCTTGCCCGGCGTGGACCGCCCGGCCATCGCGATCCCGCTGCCGACCCGCACCGGCGTCTGCCTGGTGCTGGACGCGGGCGCCAACGCGGAGGTGCGGCCGGAGCACCTGGTGCAGTTTGCGCGCATGGGCCGGATCTACGCCCAAACGGTGTTCGGCATTCCGGCGCCGCGCGTCGGGTTGCTGAACGTGGGCGAAGAGCGCACCAAGGGCACCCGCGTCGTCCAGGAAGCCTACGCGCTGCTGGAGGCTGCCCCTGATCTGGGTTTCATCGGCAACGTGGAGGGCAAAGACGTCCCTCACGGCGCGGCGGACGTGGTGGTCTGCGACGGCTTCGTGGGCAACATCGTGCTCAAGCTGGCCGAGGGCGTCGGCAGCGCCCTGTTTGACATTTTGAAGCAGGATGTCTTCACCGGCTGGCGCGGCGCCGTGGCCGGACTTTTGCTGCGACCCGCCCTGCGGGCGGTCAAAGCGCGGCTGGACTACGCCGAGTACGGCGGCGCGCCGCTTCTGGGCGTCAAGGGTGTCAGCATCATCGCCCACGGGCGATCAGACCGCCGGGCCGTTTTCAACGCCATCCGAGCCGCCGCCGACGCGGTGCAGCGGGCGGTGCCGGATCGCATCGCTGCGGCGCTGGCGGCAACTCCTCAGGAATGCGAGGCACACGCATGAGATCGGCAGGCATTTTGGGCGTGGGGTACGCAGTGCCCGAGCGCCGGCTTACCAACTTCGACCTCGAGAAAATGGTGGACACCTCCGACGAGTGGATCACCACCCGCACCGGCATCAAGGAACGGCGCATCGCCAGCGACGATACGGCCGCGTCGGATTTGGCGGTGCTGGCGGCCCAGCGGGCGCTGGCGCAGGCCCAGGTGGAGCCCAAGGACATCGACCTGGTCATCGTCGCCACCGTCACCGGCGACTACGTGTTTCCGTCCACCGCCTGCCTGGTGCAGGACCGCCTCGGGATCCCGGCGGCGGCCGCGTACGATCTGGCCGCGGGGTGTTCCGGTTTCGTGTACGCGCTGGACCAGGCGTGGCACGCCGTGCGCACGGGAGCGTACCGGTACGCGCTGGTCATCGGGAGCGAGATCTTGAGCCGCATCACCGACTGGCAAGACCGCTCCACGTGCGTGCTGTTCGGGGACGGTGCGGGGGCCGTGGTGATGGGGCCGACGCAGGCCGGTTATGGCCTGTTGGCCACGTATCTGGGCAGCGACGGATCCGGGGCCGAGAAGCTCTATGTGCCCGCCGGCGGGTCGCGGCGGCCGTTGACCGCGGAGGCGCTGGCCCGGCGGGAGCAGTACGTGCGCATGTGCGGCAACGATGTGTTCAAGTTCGCCGTGCGGGTAATTGAGGACGCGACGCTGGAAGTGCTGCGGCGGGCGGGGCTGTCGCCGGACGAGATCAGCCTGTTCATCCCCCATCAGGCCAACATCCGCATCATCGACGCGGCGGCCCGGCGCCTAGGCATCGCCTGGGACCGCATCGTGGTCAACGTGGATCGCTACGGCAACACGTCGGCCGCCTCCATCCCCATCGCCATGGGCGAGGCGTTGGAGGCGGGGCGCATCCGGCCGGGCGATCACATCGTTTGCGTCGGGTTCGGCGCCGGCTTGACCTGGGGCGCGGCCGCCATGCGCTGGGCGGGGCGGGATGGCGCGTCATGAGCGGCCGGAAGCTGGCCTTCGTTTTCCCGGGCCAGGGCTCCCAGGCCGTCGGCATGGGGCGAGACTTGTATGAGGCGTTTCCCGCAGCCCGGGACGTGTTCCACGAAGCCGATGAGGCCTTGGGCTTTCCTTTGAGCCGGCTATGTTTTGAGGGCCCCGCCGAAGAGCTTTGGCTGACCTACAACACCCAGCCCGCGCTGTTGACGGTCAGCGTGGCCGCGTACCGCGTCCTGGCCGAGCACGGGGTGCGGCCGGATGTGGTCGCGGGCCACAGCCTGGGGGAGTACAGCGCCTTGGTGGCGGCGGAAGCGCTGGCCTTTGCCGACGCGGTGCGCGTGGTGCGGGCGCGCGGGCAGTTCATGAACGACGCCGTTCCCGCGGGCACGGGCACCATGGGCGCCATCATTGGGCTGGAGGCGCCTGCGGTGGAAGCCTTGTGCGCCCAGGTGCAGTCCGGGCTCGTGGAGCCGGCCACCTATAACGGCCCGGGTCAGATCGTGGTAGCCGGGGAGGCCCAAGCGGTGGCGGAATGCCTGGAGTTGGCGCGCCAAGCCGGCGCCCGGCGGGTACAACTCTTGAATGTGAGCGGCCCCTTCCACTGCCGGCTGCTGGAACCCGCGGGCCGGCGCCTGGCCGAGGTCCTGGCCGGGGTGGAGATCCGCGATCCGCGCGTTCCGGTCATCGCCAACGTGACCGCCGCTCCGGTCACGACGGCGGCCGAGGTGCGGACCGCCTTGGTCCAGCAGGTGAGCCGCCCCGTTTTGTGGGAGCAGACGGTGCGGCATCTAGAGGGCATGGGCGTCGGC
>DATCKT010000306.1:0-1956 GCA_036562195.1 Limnochordales bacterium | reverse complement strand
GTGGAGCTGTTCAAGGGGGACCTGTTCCACGGGCCGGCGTCCGGTGAGTCCTCTCCCGGCCGGTAGGGCTGGGGAAGGATCCGGCACGTGAGGGGTCCAAGTGAAGAGCCAACATCTTACGCAGCCAGTAGAGGTAAGGGCCAACGTTTCCGGAGGTGGAGGACGGATGGATGCGACCGTGCGCGGCGTGCGCCTGGCCTACGACGACCAGGGCGCGGGGCCGCCGGTGGTGTTTGTGCACGCGTTTCCCTTGAACCGCACCATGTGGCGGCGGCAGGCGGCGGCGGTGGCCGAGGCCGGCTGGCGGGCTGTGACTGTCGACTTGCGGGGCTTTGGCGAGTCGGAAATGGGCAGCGAGCCCTTCACGATGGACCTGTGCGCCGACGACGTGATGGCCCTGCTGGACCATCTTGGCGTGAAGGACCCGGTGGTGCTGGTGGGGCTGTCCATGGGCGGTTATGTGGCCTTCGGCTGCGTGCGCCGGCACGCCCAGCGACTGCGGGCACTGGTGCTCGCGGACACCCGCGCCGAACCGGATACCGAGGAAGGCCGGGCGGGGCGCCTGGACACGGCCCGCCGGGTGGAAGCCGAGGGCGTCGGCCCCGTCGTGGAGTCCATGCTGCCGCGCCTTGTGGGCGAAACCACCAAGGCCGAGCGGCCCGAGGTGGTGGCGGAGGTGCGGGCGATGATGGAAGCCGCGCGGCCTGCCGCCGTCGCCCGGGCGCTGCGGGGCTTGGCCGAACGGCCCGACAGCCGGCCGGAGCTGCCGCGCATTGAGATGCCCGTCTTGGTGGTGGTGGGCGAGGAGGACGCGGTCACGCCACCGTCGGCCGCGCAGGCCATGCATGAGGGCATCCGCGGCAGCCGGCTGGTGACGATTCCTGGGGCGGGGCACCTGCCCAATCTGGAAACGCCGGAAGCGTTCAACGCCGCGTTGCTCGGTTTCCTGAGCAGCCTGCGGGGATAACCCGGTAGGCGACGGCGACCAAGAGGACAACGCGGGAGCTCATGCGGGCGCAGCCCCCCGCGGCGCGCGGCCAGCCGAACGTTGCGGGGGGCGAAGAATTATGCATACACGTGAATAAACATGCTGTCCACGCTTGACACTTCCGGACACCCGGTGATAAGTTATGCGACAAGTATTCGGATCGCCGCCGGGCCCGGCAGGGCGATCCAAGAAGGGGGAAGCCGGAGTGACGGGGCAGTATGACGTTGTTATCAATACGTTGTGGGTGCTGTTGGCGGCGTTCTTGGTGTTCATTATGCACCTGGGGTTCGCCATGGTGGAAAGCGGGTTCACCCGGGCCAAGAACACGGTCAACATCCTGATGAAGAACGTGGTCACGGTTTTCATCGGCGTGGTGGTCTATTACCTGGTAGGCTTCGCTTTCATGTTCGGGGACAGCCGCGCAGGCTTCATCGGGTTGTCGTATTTCGGCCTGAACGGCGCTAGCCGGTTTGACGCCGGCATTCCCGTGATGGCTTTCTGGGTGTTCCAGGCCATGTTCGCCGCCACCTGCGCCACCATCGTGTCGGGCGTCGTGGCCGAGCGGGTCCGCTTCAAGGCGTACTTGGCCTTCGCCGTATTGATGACCGCCATCATTTACCCCGTGGTCGGCCACTGGGTGTGGGGCGGTGGCTGGCTGGCGCAGCTGGGCTTCATGGACTTCGCCGGGTCCACGGTGGTGCACTCCGTCGGGGCGTGGGGCGGGTTGGTGTTCGCTCGCATTCTTGGGCCGCGGCTAGGCAAGTACGGGCCGCAGGGCCAGGTGGTGCCCATGGCCGGCCATAGCATGCCGCTGGCCACCATCGGCGTGCTGCTCTTGTGGTTCGGCTGGTTCGGCTTCAACGGCGGCAGCACCATTGACGGCACTACCGCGGCGGTGGCGGACATTATCGCTGCCACCATGATGGGCGGCGCGGCCGGCGGCCTGGCGGCCATGCTCTACACGTCCT
>DATCKT010000304.1:0-3421 GCA_036562195.1 Limnochordales bacterium | reverse complement strand
GGGACGTTCTTCCCGATGCACTTCCTGGGGACGGCCGGGATGCCGCGGCGGATCTACAACTGGGAGGCCTATCAGTTCCTGGGCGACGTCGCCACGCTGAACCACGTGATCTCGATCTCGGCCTTCGTCCTCGGGGCCGCGCAGCTGCTGTTCGCCGCGAACCTGGTCTACAGCATGTTCCGCGGGCCCAAGGCGGAGCGGAACCCGTGGCAGGCCAACACCCTGGAGTGGTGGGCGCCGTCGCCGCCGCCCCACGGCAACTGGGACGAGGCCGAACCGGTGGTGTACCGGTGGCCGTACGAGTACAGCCCCAAGGACGCGCCCGAGGGCGTCGACCACATCCCGCAGTGGCTGCCGGAGCCGGCCCTGGCCGTGGCCGGCCGCGATGGCCAGGGGACGCGGTGATCCGCAAGGGCCGCCGATTGGGGCCCCCGGGGGGCTGCGGGGCCGCCGCGGCATGATCCGGGCGCCGGGTGGAGGGGTGCCGGGCCGGTGCCAGACGGGTCCGGCGTCATGCGGGCCGAGGGCCGTCGGCACCCCGACCGAGGGCCATGAGGCGGCACGAATCCGGGTTTCCCCGACGATCGGGCCGCTACGGATCGGCCTCCTGCGAGCCTTGGCGCTCCGTTGGCCGTGGACGGGCGGGGACGCCCGGAGGAGGGCGACCACAGCCGGGACCGGGGGGGTGCCGGCGGTGGGCCGGCGGGGGTGATGCGGATGCCGACGACAATCCAGAGGCCGCCGCGCCAGCGCACCCGCGGCGGGCGGGTGACGGGGAAGGAGCGGCCGGCGGTTCCGGCGATGCCCGGAGGCCGGGTCCACACCCCCGCGCGGGTGCCGCCCAACGGACGAAACGGGCACGGTGGCGGCCACGGCCCTACCGGCGACGACGACGCGGCGCGCGCCCGCGCGGCGACGATGGCCACCTGGATGGTGGTGGCCGCCGTCACCCTGATGTTCATGGGGTTCACCAGCACCTACGTGGTGCGCAGCGCGGAGCCGGGTTGGGCGCGCCAGGCCCTGCCGTCCTTGCTGTGGTGGAACACGGCGGTCCTGCTGGCCAGCAGCGTCGCCATCGAGGTGGCCCGGCGCCGCGTGCGGCGGGGCCAGTTGGCGGCGGCGCGGCGGGCCCTGGGATGGACGCTGCTGCTCGGCGCCGTCTTCGTGGCGGGGCAGGTGGCCGCATGGCTGCAGTGGATGGGCGCCGGGGTGGGCGTTGCCCATAGCACGCATGCCGCGTTCTTCTACCTGCTCAGCGGCGTGCACGCCGCCCACGTGGCGGGGGGCATGGTGGCCCTCGGCTACGGGATGTGGCGCCTGGCGCGGCCCGCTCGACCCGGCCAGTTGGCCGCGTCGCTGACCAACATCGCGACGTACTGGCACTTCGTCGACGGGCTTTGGGTGTACGTGTTCGCATTGCTGCTCTGGTGAGGACGGGGGTGTCGGCATGAGCACCATCGAGGCGACGCAGCACCCGCTGGCCGCCGATCAGGAGGCGGTGCTGCGCTCGGACTGGGGCGGCGGCCGCTCGCCCTTCGCCACGGCCCATGCCAAGCTGGGCATGTGGATCTTCCTGGCGTCGGACGTGCTGGTCTTCGCCACCCTGCTGACGGCGTACGGCGTGGCGCGGCTCAAGGCCCCGGCCTGGCCGGACCGCACCGAGATCTTCGACGGGCTGTGGCTGGTCACGCTGATGACCTTCATCCTGATCAGCAGCAGCTCGACGATGGCGGCCGCGGTGGGCGCCGCGCGGCGCGGCGACCAGAAGGCGGCGGTGCGCTTCCTTTTGCTGACCATCCTGGGCGGCCTGTTCTTCTTGGGGTCGCAGGCCTACGAGTGGTCGCACATGATCCACGACGGCGCCCGGCTGTTCACGAATCCCTGGGGCGTGCCGCAGTTCAGCGCCAGCTTCTTCGTGATCACCGGCTTCCACGGGTTCCACGTGCTGACCGGCCTGATCTACCTCGCAGTGGTCACGCTCAACGCCATGCGGGGCCGGTACTCGGGGCTGGGCGTCGAGGTGGCGGGCCTGTACTGGCACTTCGTCGACCTGGTGTGGGTGTTCATCTTCACCCTGTTCTACCTGATCTAGCCGCTGCAGTGCGCAGAAGGAGGGTCGGCGGTGAGCGGAGCGACGGAGCACGCCGTCGAGCACGCGCAGGGCCATGACCACGGCAACCGGCTGTACTTCATCACCTGGCTCTGGCTGCTGATCATCACCGTGCTCGAGGTGGGCGTGGTGCTGGTCCACGTCCCGCGGGCGCTGCTGGTTGGCGTCCTGCTCTTGATGACGCTGCTGAAGTCGGGTCTGATCGTGGCCAATTTCATGCATCTGCGGTTCGAGAAGCTCACCATGATCTACGTCATCCTCACGCCGATGATCTTCGCGCTCGTCCTCTGGTACGGCGTCTCCCTGGACTACTGACGGCGAGGCCGATGCCCGGGGGACGGCGCGGAGCACGGGCCGGGAGCGCGTGGTGCTCCGGGGCACGTCACGGCCGGGGGCATCCCAGGGGTCCCGGGCGGGGGCGGGGTCGACGCGCCCGAGGTCCGAGTCGGGCCGCACGGTTTGAACCGCACCCCCCGCGTTTCGTCGGGTGAATGCGAACGCAGCGTGGGGACGGGCCGCGGCGGAAGGGGCCGCGGCCCGCTCTGCCGGAGGGGTGGCGCGCATGACGGCCTTGCAACTGGCCACCCACTGGACCAGCGGCGGGCAGCTGCCGAAGGAATTCCTCATCATCATGCTGGGGGTCACGTACGCCCTGATCCTGCTCCTCGGCATCGGAGCCTACCGCTTGCTCAAGGGGACGGGCGGCGACCACCCGCCGGACGAACCCGGCACAGGGACCGGTCCGCAGATGCCACCGGAACCGGGCCGGGATGGGACGCCGGGCCGCGGCACGTAGCCCGGGGAGCGGCCTCCATCCTTGGCGGCCACGCCCCGCCTGGGCCGCCGGTACTGCGGTGCCGCAGGGGCGCGGGGGCCCGGGTGTACCGGGCCCCCGCGCCCCTGCGGCGGTCGGGTTCTACGCGGTTCTCGACGGGTTCTACGCGGTTCTACCTATCGATAGCGCTGGCCGAGGAACAACTGGACGACCAGGACGCCGTACCGCATGGGTGCGACCGCGACGCCGATGCGGTCGTGCTCCGGGTTGAGGATGTTGGCGCGGTGCCCTGCGCTGGCCATCAACATCCGGTGTGCGTGCGTCACGTCGCGGGCCATGGCCAGGTTCTCCGCCCCCATCACGCGGGCGCGGATGCCAGCGCGGAGTTCCATCGCGTACGGGGACCCGTAGGTCGGCGAGGTGTGGGAGAAGTAGCCCTGCGTCTGGATGTCCCGGGCCTTGAGGCGGGCCAGCCGCGTCAGGTCCGGGTCGACCACCAGTTCGACCAGGCCGCGGTTGCGCCGCTCCAGGTTCAC
>DATCKT010000303.1:0-20882 GCA_036562195.1 Limnochordales bacterium | reverse complement strand
GGATCGTGGACATCCGGCGGGACCTGCACCAGTATCCGGAGTTAGGTTACGAGGAACAGCGCACCAGCCGGGTGGTCCGTGAGCACCTGGACGCCTTGGGCGTCCCGTATCGCCATCCGGTGGCGGAAACCGGCGTCATCGCGCAGATCGGCTCGGGGCGGCCGCCGTGCGTGGCCCTGCGCGCGGACATGGACGCCCTTCCCATCCGCGAGGAAACCGACGTGCCGTTCCGCAGCCGCTATGACGGGAAGATGCACGCCTGCGGCCACGACGCCCACGTGGCCATGCTGCTGGGCGCGGCGCGGCTGCTCAAAGCGCACGAGGCCGGGCTGCGGGGCACGGTGCGCCTCCTCTTCCAGCCAGCGGAGGAGGGCGGAGGCGGTGGGGAGCGCCTGTGCGCGGCCGGGGCGCTGGCTGAGGATCCGCCGGTGCAGCGCATCTTCGGGTTGCATGTGTGGCCGTGGGCGCCTACCGGCACCGTGGTCGGCCGGGCCGGCACCTTTATGGCCGCCGCGACCCGGGTGGACATCCGGGTGACGGGACAGGGGGGCCATGCGGCCATGCCCCATACGACGGTGGACCCGGTGGCGGCCGCGGCCAAGATCATCACGGAACTGCAGACCATCGTGTCCCGGGAACTGGACCCGGTGGCGGGAGGCGTCGTCAGCATCACCGCCATGCGGGCGGGCGAGGCGTACAACGTCATCCCGCCCGAGGCGCGCCTGTGGGGGACGCTCCGCTCGTTCACCGAGGAAGGCATGGCGTTCATCCAAGCCCGGGTGCGGGAGATGGCCACCCACGTGGCGGCGGCCAATCGCTGCCGGGTGGAGGTGGACTTCCCCGGCATCGGCTACCCGCCGACGGTGAACGATCCCGGCTGCTGGCGGTTTGCCCAGGCGGTCGCGGGCCGGCTTTTGGGCGCCGAGCGGGTCGTCGAGGGCCCGCCCGTCATGGGAGCGGAAGACTTCGCCTTTTACACCCGCCGGGTGCCGGGCTGCTTCCTGGCCCTGGGCGTGCGCAACGAGGCCAAGGGCGCCGTCTACCCGCTCCATCACCCCCGCTTCACACTGGACGAAGACGCCCTGCCCATCGGAGCCGCGCTGCACGCCGCCCTGGCGGTGGAGTCCCTGGAGGAGCTGGCCTAGGGCCCTTGGCGGCGCGCAGTGCCGGGCCCGGTACCGGCGGCAGATCAAAAGGCGCGCGGCCAGCGGGCAAAAGCGGCCTGCCGGCGTCACGACGGCCCGGCGGCCAGCTCCGGCTCGTCGCCGCGGATGTAGGCCGCCCGCGACACAAGGCGCGGATAGGGGAAACGCCGGCGGAGGGCCTCGCCGCTGAGGTGCGGCTCCGCTTCCACCCGCGCCAGGAGGCGCTCGGTGGTCGCGAGCACCTCGTCCACGTCGATGCCTAGGTAGTGCGGCCGGTACGGAGGCAGCTTGCGCTGGACCTTGGCCAGCTGCTTGCGGACGCCGGTGGGGTTGCCCCGCTGGGCGTGGACGAAGGCGCTGGCGTAGATGATGAGCCCCTGGTAGAAGTCGCTGCGCAGGGCGCGCCAGGGCTCCTCCAGCACCTCGTGGCTTTCCCAATAGGCGCCGGCGTTGAAGAGGGCGAGAAACCGCTGGAACGCCTCAGGCAGCTGCGGCGACGCTGGGGGCCGCGCCGTTTCCACCGGGCGCGCCTCCTTTCCGGCCTTCCCGGTCCGCCGCCCTTGGGTCGGCCATCACGCTCCGGGCAGGAGCGGGATGACGTAGCGGGCCAGGAACCAGAGGATGGCCAGCACGATGATGACGATCGCGCCCCACTTGATGGCCGCGGTGCCGGCGTGCTGTCCTTCGGAGCCGCCCTGCGGTTCCGACGCCATCGGTGTTCACCTCCTGGCGCCAGTTTGCCCGCAGGCGGGGGCGGTCACGCACCGGCTGCACAGGAGGGGCGAGATCTGGCGCCGGGCGGCCCCTGCCCCGCGGCCCGTGGCCGAGACGAGAGCGGCCAGCGGCCGCTACGGGCCGGGCTGCACCAGCCGCAGGAGCGCGTCCGCCGCCTGGAAGGCGTCCACCCTCCGGGCGGCGATGTCGGCGATGAGCTGATCCTTCCGGGCCGCCACCGCCGGCGGGGACAGCAGCTGCTCCAGGCGGGCGAGCAGCGCTTCCTGCAGCTCCGCCGCGGCCTGCGCCCGCACCAGGGTTTCCCAGCGGCCCGTCTGGACCAGGAACGCCCGGTGGGCGTCCAGCGCGTCGGCCAGCTCGCCGACCCCCTCGCCCCGGAGGGCGACGGTGCGAACCACCGGCGGCGTCCAGCCGTCCCCGAGGTCGGCTTGCCCCAGCGCCTGGGCCGACTCGCGTCCCATGTCGATCATGGACGCGAGCTGGGCCGCGGTCCGGTCGGCGCCTTCCCGGTCCGCTTTATTGACCACGTACACGTCCGCGATCTCCAAGATGCCGGCCTTCAGCATCTGGATGTCGTCGCCCAACCCCGGCACCGAGACCACCACCGTGGTGTGGGCCAAGGTGCGGACCGCCACGTCCGATTGGCCGGCGCCGACGGTTTCGATTAGGATGACGTCCTTGCCCGACGCGTCCAGCAGGTGCACCACCCCGCGGACCGACCGGGACGTGCCGCCCAGCTGGCCGCGCGAGGCCATACTGCGGAAGTACACGCCCGGCGGCGTGTCGGCCGGCATGCGCACCCGGTCGCCCAGCACCGCGCCGCCCGAAAAAGGGCTGGTCGGGTCGATGGCGATGACGCCCACCTCGCGGCCGTGCCGGCGGTACTCCGCGGCCAGCGCCCACACCAAGGTGCTCTTGCCCGCGCCCGGGGGCCCGGTGATGCCGATGACGTGGGCTTTGCCCGTATGCGGGTGCACCTCCCGCAATATGTCCGGCAGCGCGGGCCCGCCGTCGTCGGCGATGGTGATGAGGCGGGCGAGGGCGCGCCGATCGCCCTCCAGCATGCGGCGGGCCAAGCTCCGCGTAGCGTCGGACATGCCGTCACACCTCCGCTGGCGCAAGCTGGACGAGCTGGTCGCCGCTGTTGACGGTGGCCCCCACGGTGACGCCCACGGCCTTCACGACGCCGGCGGTGGGCGCCGTGATCTCGTTTTCCATCTTCATGGCGGTCAAGACCAGCAGCACGTCGCCCAGCTTGACCGCGTCGCCGGCCCGCACGCGCACCTCGGTCACGGTGCCCGGCATGGGCGCCTGAATCCAGCCGTTGTCCAGGCCGCCGGCCGCGGGTGCGGCCGGCGCCGCGCCAGTGGGCGCGGCGGAAGGCTGCGCCGCCGCGGGTGCAGGGGAAGGCTGAGCACTCGCCGCTGCTCTAGCGCCCGCCGCCGGGGCGGAGTTCGTGGGAAGGTCGGTGGCCGGCAGCTCTTCGACGATCACCTCATGGCGCACGCCGTCTACGGTGATCAGGAAGCGCCGGCGCTGGCTAAGACCGGTTTGCACGGTGATTCCTCCTGTCCGTGGCGGGATTGGTCAACAAGCGGCGCTGGTTCATCAGGTCCAGCCGCCCGGCCGCACCCCACAAGGCCCGGGGCGCACCCGGGGCCAGAGGCGTCACGGCCACGATTCGATGTGGCCCCCGGACCACCGCGGCCACGGCCGCCGCGATGGCCGCCACACGGCGGCGGCACGCAGTCGGGCCGGACGCGCCGGCTGCGGCCTCGTCGCTGGGCGATGGGGCGACCGCGGCCTGGGTGCCTGCGGGTGCGGGCGCTCCCCTGGCGGCGCCGGCGGTTGCACCGTCGCCGCGGCCCGGCGCCGGCGGGGCCCCGGCAGCGGCGGGCTGGTCCGCCTTGGTCAAAGGCCGGGCGCCGGCCGCGGCCAGCGACTGCGCCGCCGCGGCGACGGCGTCCATGGGCACGGCCGTCTCGGCAAACCGGGTGTCGATCCGGCCGGAGGCAAACGCCGGCTGCGCCAGCACCGCCAGGTGGAACGGGATGGTGGTGGGCACGCCTTCGATGCGGAACTCCCGCAGCGCCCGGGCCATGCGGGCCAGGGCTTCGTCGCGCTGGGGCGCCCAGGCGATGACCTTGGCCATCATGGAGTCATAGAAAGGCGGGATGCGCCAGCCCGCCCGGGCGGCCGAGTCCACCCGGATGCCGGGGCCCGCCGGGGGCAGCCAGCCGGTGATGAGGCCCGGTTTCGGCGCGAAGGCGCTTAAGGGATCCTCCGCGTTGACGCGGCATTCGATGGCCCACCCCCGGGGCACCAGCTCGTCCTGGGCGAAGGGCAAGGGCTGGCCGGCCGCGATGCGGATCTGCGCCGCGATGAGATCGAGGCCGTAGCGGGCCTCGGTCACCGGGTGCTCCACCTGGATGCGGGTGTTGACCTCGAGGAAGTAAAACCGCCCCTCGGCGTCCAGGAGGAACTCCACCGTGGCGGCGTTGACGTAGCCCAGGGCAGCCAACAGCCGCACGGCGGCTTCGCCCATGGCGGCCCGCAGCTCCGGCGTGACCGCTGGGGAGGGTGATTCCTCGATCAGCTTCTGGTGGCGCCGCTGCACGGTGCAGTCCCGTTCGCCCAAGTGCACGACGCGCCCGTGGGCGTCGGCCAGGACCTGGATCTCCACGTGGCGGGCGCCTTCCAGATACTTCTCCAGGTACACCAGGGGCGACTTAAAGGCGGCCTCCGCCTCGGACATGGCCCGGGGCAGGGCCCGGGCCAACTCCTCTTCGTCGCGCGCGAGCCGCATCCCCCGGCCGCCGCCGCCGGCCACCGCCTTAATCAAGACAGGGTACCCGATGGCCGCCGCCTGCCTCGCCGCCGCCTCCACGTCGGTGACGGGCTCGCTGCCGGGCAGGCACGGGATGCCCAACGCGATGGCCGAGGCCCGGGCCCGGTCCTTCTCGCCCAAATGCTCCATGACCTCCGGTCCGGGCCCGATGAAGACGACGCCCGCCTCCTGGCACAGCCGGGCGAAGCCCGCGTTCTCCGCGAGAAACCCGTAGCCGGGATGGATCGCATCCGCACCCGCGTCCTGAGCGGCTTTCACGATGCGCGCCGCGTCCAGGTAGCACCACGGGTCCCCCAGGGAAACCGCCCCGTCGGCCATTTCCACCGGCAGGGAGCCCGCGTCGGCGTCACTGTGGATGACGACGCTTTCGATGCCCAACTCCCGGCACGTGCGGATGATGCGCAGGGCGATCTCGCTCCGGTTGGCGATCAGGATGCGGCGAAACACAGCCAACACTCCTTAAGAACCCGGCCGCCGGGCTACAGCGGGATGTTCCCGTGCTTCTTGGGCGGCCGGTCCTCCCGCTTGTCGGCCAGGACGGCCAGCGCGTCGATGAGCCGCGCCCGGGTTTCCCGCGGGTCGATGACGTCGTCCACCATGCCCCGCGCGCAGGCCACGTACGGGTTCGCGTAGTGCTCCCGGTACTCCCGGGTGCGCTCGGCCAGCAAGGCCTGGGGGTCTTCCGCATGGGCCAGCTCGTTGCGGTACAGGATCTGGGCGGCGCCCTCGGGCCCCATGACGGCGATCTCCGCGGTGGGCCAGGCGAAGGCCAGATCCGACCCGATCCCGCGGCTGCTCATGGCCACGTACGCGCCGCCGTAGGCCTTGCGCAGGATGACAGCGATCTTCGGCACCGTGGCCTCCGCGTAGGCGTACAGGATTTTCGCCCCGTGGCGGATGATGCCCCGGTGCTCCTGGGCCACGCCCGGCAGAAACCCGGGCACGTCCACGAACGTGATCAAGGGGATGTTGAACGCGTCGCAAAAACGCACGAAGCGGGCGATCTTGTCCGACGCGTCGATGTCGAGACACCCGGCCAGCACCCGGGGCTGGTTGGCGATGACGCCCACCACCTGGCCGCCCAGGCGGCCGAACCCCACCACTGCGTTGAGCGCGAACTCCTGGTGCACTTCAAACAGCTGCCCGCCGTCCAGCACCCGCTGCAGCACATGGCGCACGTCGTAGCCCTTGTTGGGTGCGGTGGGCACCACGGCGAGCAGCTCGTCGGGGTGACCCGGCGGATCCACGGGCTCGGCCAGGGGCGGGGGCTCGGTGTTGTTGGACGGCAAATACGACATGAGGGTCCGCACCATGGCCAGGCACTCCGCCTCCGAGGGGGCTCTGAAGTGGGCGACGCCGCTTTTGCCGCTGTGGGTGGCCGCGCCGCCCAGCTCCTCAAAGGTGACGTCCTCGCCGGTGGCCGCCTTGGTGACCTGAGGGCCTGTGATGAACATCTTGCTGACCTGGTCGGCCACGAAGGTGAAGTCGGTGAGGGCTGGGGAGTAAACGGCCCCGCCCGCGCACGGCCCCAGGATGACGGAGACCTGCGGGATGACCCCCGACAGGCGCGCGTTGCGGGCGAAGATCTCGCCGTAGGCGCCCAGGGCGTCCACGCCCTCCTGGATGCGCGCGCCGCCCGAGTCGTTGATGCCAATGATGGGGGCACCGGCCCGGTACGCCAAGTCCATGACTTTGCAAATCTTGCGGGAATGCAGTTCTCCGACGGAACCGCCGTAGATGGTAAAGTCCTGGGAGAAGCAGAACACCGGCCGGCCGTGAATGCGCCCCCAACCGGTGACGACGCCCTCGCCGATGGGCGCCTCGTCGGCCTCGGCGCCTGCCGTCTGGCGCACGAAGGGGTCAATTTCGGTGAACGTGCCCGGATCCAGCAGGGCCGCCAGCCGCTCCCGGGCAGTGCCTTTGCCCGAGGCCCGCTGCTGGGCCACCCGCCGCTCGCCGCCGCCCGCAGCGCTCCTCGCGCGCCACGCGGCCAGCTGATCCAGTTTCTGCTGCATGGTGGTTTCCGCCAACGGCACAGGCCTCCTTACCGTCTTGGGCCTCCGTACATTGCCAGGCGCCTGCGCCTGACAATAAGGCGTCTCCGTCCGTCGATAAGCGTCTGCTGCGCCCGATCAGGCGCTCTCCGCCTCCCGGTGCTCGCCGAAGACTTCCCGCAGCACGCCGCAGATCTCGCCGATGGAGGCGTACGCTTCCACTGCCCGGATGAGGTGGGGCATCAGGTTCTCGTCGCCGGCCGCCGCTTCCCGCACGGCGGCCAGGGCCGCCCGCACGGCGGCTCCGTCCCGCTCCCGGCGCACCCGGGCCAGCCGCTCTCGCTGGGCCTGTTCTTGCGCCTCGTCCACCTGCAGGATCTCGGGTTCCTGGCCGCCTTCCATCCGGAAGCGGTTGACGCCCACCACAATCCGCTCGCCCGCTTCTACCTGCTGCTGCCAGCGGTAGGCGCTCTCCTCGATCTCCCGCTGCATGAACCGCCGCTCGATGGCCCGCACCGCGCCGCCCAGCTGGTCGATGCGCTCGATGTAGGCCCGGGCCCGCTCGTAGATGGTCTGGGTCAGGTGCTCCACCAGGTACGACCCGCCCAGCGGATCGATGACGTCGGCCGCACCGGTTTCATACGCGAGAATCTGTTGGGTGCGCAGGGCGATGCGGCTCGCGTCCTCGCTGGGCAAGGCCAGCGCCTCGTCCCAGGCGCAGGTGTGCAAGGACTGCGTCCCGCCCAGCACCGCCGCCAGGGCCTGGTACGCCACCCGGATCACGTTCAGCTCGGGCTGCTGCGCGGTCAAGGTGCTGCCCGCCGTCTGCGTGTGAAACCGCAATGTCCACGCCCGCGGATCGGTGGCGCCGAAGCGCTCGCGCATGATCTCGGCCCACAGCCTGCGCGCCGCCCGGAATTTGGCCACCTCTTCGAACAGGTGCATGTGCGAGTTGAAGAAGAAGGAAAGCCGCGGGGCGAACTCGTTGACGTCCAGGCCCCGGCGGATGGCTTCGGTCACATACGCGATGCCGTTGGCCAGGGTAAACGCCACTTCCTGGACGGCGTCGGCGCCGGCCTCGCGGATGTGGTAGCCGCTGATGCTGATGACGTTCCAGCGGGGCACGTGCTTCTGGCAGTACTCAAAGACGTCCACCACCAGGCGCAGCGACGGCCGGGGCGGGAAAATGTAGGTGCCCCGGGCCAGGTACTCCTTGAGGATGTCGTTCTGCACCGTGCCCGAAAGCTGCTCGGGCGCCACGCCCTGCCGCTTGCCGACCGCGACGTACATCGCCAGCAGGATGGCCGCGGGCGCGTTGATGGTCATCGACGTGCTGACCTTATCCAGCGGGATGCCCTGGAGGAGCGTTTCCATGTCGGCCAGCGTGTCGATGGCCACGCCGACCCGGCCCACTTCGCCCCGGGCCAACGGGTGGTCCGAGTCGTAGCCCAGCTGCGTCGGCAGGTCAAAGGCCACCGACAAGCCCGTCGTCCCTTGGCTCAGCAGGTAGTGAAACCGCCGGTTGGCGTCCTCGGCCGTGCCGTAGCCGGCGTACTGGCGCATGGTCCACAGCCGGCCCCGGTACATGGTGGGGTAGGGCCCGCGCGTGAACGGATACTGGCCGGGCCAGCCCAGGGCCTGCTCGTAATCCAGCTCCGCCAGGTGCGCCGGGGTGTACAACGGTTCCAGCGGGATGCGGGCGCTGGTTTCCCGGGCCGGCACATCCCGCGCCGGGCCCGCCCGCCACGCGTCCAGGGCGCGGGCGACGCGCTGGAGGGCCGTGGGTTCCCACATTCCACATCACTCCTCCGGGGGCGAGCCGGTTGGCCGCGACGGGCCCTTTAGACGCGCGGGCAGCTTCCCCGCGCAGTTTCCCCCTGGCAGTACTATACACCCTGTTGTAATCATTTCGCTCGCTTCCGGAAACCTCCTTGCAAGCCCAGCCGCCCAGTTGGGCAGGCGGCCCCATCGGCGGGGGGGCCGCGCCCGGCGGCCGCCGGCAGGGTGCTCGACGCCGGCGGACGAAATGGGATAAAATGGGGCACAAAGGGAAGCCCACACTGAGGGACAGAGGAGGTATTCCCGTGTCCAAGAAGCTTGCCATCCGCATCGAGTTCTGCACGTCTTGAGGGTACGCCCCGAGAGCCGCCAGGTTGGCGGAGGAACTGGTTTCGACCTATGCGAACCGGCTGGAGGCCGTGGTGCTCGTGCCTTCCAGCGGCGGTGTCTTTGAGGTGACCGCGGGGGATCACGTGCTGTTCTCCAAGCGGGCCACCCGACGCTTCCCCGAGCCCGGGGAGGTCGTGCGCAAGCTGGAGGAAAGCAAGCTGCTCTCCTGAAATCTTGGGGCAGCAGCGGGAGGGAGCGGGTTGGTAACCATCGATCTGTCCGGCCGCACCGGCCTTGTGGTGGGTGTGGCGGACAAGCATAGCATCGCCTGGGGGATCGCCCAGGCGCTGGCGGAGGCCGGCATGCGGCTGGCCATCACCTACCAGAACGAACGACTGGAGCGCAACGTGCGGGAGCTGGCGGCCGCGCTGCCGGAGCCGCTGATCTTGCCGCTGGACGTGACCGACGACGGGCAGATCGAGGCGGTGTACCAGGCCATCGCGTCGGAGTTCGGGCGGCTGGACTGCCTCATCCACGCGGTGGCCTTCGCTCCCCGGGAAGATCTCATGCGGGACTACGTGGACACTTCCCGCGAGGGCTTCCGCATCGCCCAGGACGTGAGCGCCTACTCGCTGGTCGCGCTGGCCCGGGGCGCCCGGCCGTTGATGAAGGCGGCGGGCGGCGGCAGCATCGTGGCCATGACGTACTACGGCGCCGAAAAGGTGGTGGCCGGCTACAACGTCATGGGCGTGGCCAAGGCGGCCTTGGAGGCGTCCGTACGCTACCTGGCCCACGACCTGGGGCCGGACAACATCCGGGTCAACGCCATCTCCGCCGGTCCCATGAAGACCCTGGCCGCCCGGGGTATCCCCGGCTTCATGAGCATGCTCAAGCACCATGAGGAGAAGGCGCCCCTGCGCCGGCGGGTGGAGATGCGGGAGCTGGCGGGGACCGCGCTGTTTTTGTGCAGCGACCTGGGCACCGGGATCACCGGGGAAGTCATCCACGTGGACTGCGGCTACAACATTCTGGGGTTGTAGGCCATTTCTTCGCTTCACTGGTCAGACATGGGCATGCCGGAAGATGCGGACACGGCCGTCGTCAGCGTCGCGCCTGACGGCGGCCGCGTGTTGTGGGAGCATGGGGAGCCCAGCGAGGGAGGCATCGCCGGCGGGCGGCCCCCGACCGTCTGCGGCGGCCGCGCGGAAGGCGGGCCCGCGGCGGCGAAAGACGGCCCGTCGCCGGCGCCCGCGCTCGAGCCGCTGTCGGCGGAGGCGCTGTTGGCTTGGTTCGCCGTGCACCGGCGCCGGCTGCCCTGGCGCGAGAACCGCGATCCGTACCGGGTGTGGATCGCGGAGGTCATGCTGCAGCAGACGCGGGTGGAAACCGCGATCCCGTACTACCAGCGCTTCCTGGAGCAGTTTCCCACTGTTCACGCCCTGGCCGAGGCGCCGGAGGCCGCCGTCCTCAAGGCGTGGGAGGGCCTTGGGTACTATTCTCGCGCCCGCAACCTGCAGCGGGCCGCGCGCGAAGTGGTGGCCCGCTACGGCGGCACGCTGCCCGCGGATGCGCGGGCGCTGGCGGCGCTGCCGGGCATCGGGCCCTACACCGCCGGGGCCATTGCGGCCTTGGCCTTCAACCTGCCCGTAGCCGCGGTGGACGGCAACGTGCTCCGGGTCATGGCGCGCGCCTTGGGAATCCCCGAGGACGTTTCCCGCCCGGCCGTGCAGCGGCGCATCGCGGCGGCGGTGGAGAGCCTGATCCCCCCCGGCCGGGCCGGTTTGTTCGTCGAAGCCCTCATGGAGCTGGGGGCGCTGGTGTGCACACCCAAGAGCCCCCAGTGCACCGCCTGCCCATGGCAACGAGCGTGCGTCGCCCACGGGACGGGCCAAGCGGAGCGCTTGCCCCGGCGGGCGCCCCGCACCCGCCCGCGCCCGGTCTACGGAGCCGTCGCGGTCATCGCCCGCGGCGAGCGGGTGCTGGTGGTGCGCCGCCCGGCGGAGGGGCTCCTGGCCGGCCTGTGGGAGTTCCCATGGGCGGAAGCGGCCCGCGAGGAGGATGCGAGTCCTGCCCTTGTCCAGGCGGTCGCCCGGGAGCTGGGCCTCGAGGTGCAGGTGGAACGGGAGCTTGTGCCCGTGCGGCACGTGTTCAGCCATCTGGAGTGGCGGCTGCGGGTGTATGCGTGCCGGTGGTTGGGGGACGCCGCCGATCAGCCGGGACGCACGGCGGTCCAGACCGGGATGGCGCCGGCGGATCACGCGGGGGGCGAGGGGGATCGCGGCAGGGGACGGGATTCGACGCAAGACCCGGCGCTCACGCCGGAGCGCCTGTGGGCGTCCCGGGAAGAGCTGGCGCGGCTTGCGTTCGGGCGGGCCCACCGGCGCATCGGGCAGCTGTGGCTCGCGGCCGGCCGTACGGCGCCCGGCGGAGGGGCAGCCCCATGACCGTTGCCGTACCCACGACCCACGAACCGCTGCGCCTGGAACGGGTGGTGGTGCGCCATGTGCGCATCGGCCTCAAGGCGCCGTTCGTCACCGCCTGGAGCGCGCAGGTGCAACGGGACGTCATCATCGTCGAAGCCTACGCATCCGGCGGGGCGCCCGCGGGCTACGGCGAGGCGCCGGTGCTGTCCGATCCCGTCTACAACGAGGAGACGGTGGTCACCGCGTGGCATGTGCTCAACGACTTCCTCGTGCCGCGCCTTTTGTCGGAGCCCGTTGACCATCCCGCCAGCGTCGGCCGCCGGCTGGGCCTGTTTCACGGCCACGCCATGGCCAAGGCCGGCTTGGAAGGGGCTGTGTGGGACGTGTGGGCCCGGCGCGCCGGCGTGCCCTTAAGCCGACTCTTGGGCGGCGCCGCCGCGCGAGTGCCGGCCGGGGCGGTGGTGGGCGTGGCCGGCGACACCGCCGCCCTTTTGCGGCAGGTGGAGGCCCGGCTGGCCCGCGGCTTCCGGCGCATCAAGCTCAAGGTATCCCCCGGCCGGGACGTGGACGTCGTCCGAGCCGTCCGGCAAGCCTTCGGCGAGATCTCTTTGGCCGTCGACGCGAACGGTGCGTACAGCCTCGACGATCTGCCCGCCCTGCAGCAGCTGGATGAGTTCCGCCTGGAGATGATCGAGCAGCCGCTGCCGTGGGACGACCTCTTGGGCCACGCGCGCCTGCAGGCGCAGTTGGCCACGCCGGTGTGCTTGGACGAGAGCGTACAGACCGTGGCCCACGCCCGCCAGGCCATCGCGCTGGGCAGCGGACGCGTCTTTAACCTCAAGCCCGGCCGGCTGGGCGGGTTGGGAGTCGCCGTGGCGGTGCACGATTTGTGCCACGCCCAGGGCTTGCCCGTCTGGTGCGGGGGACTTCTGGAAACTGGCATCGGCCGCGCCCACAACCTGGCGTTGGCCGCGCTGCCCGGTTTCACCATGCCCGGCGACCTGGCGCCGCCCCTCGACTACTTGGTGGAAGATCTGGTGGAGCCTCCCCTCGCGTTGGACGCCGACGGTCATCTGGCCGTGCCCGCGGGCCCCGGCATCGGCGTCGCCGTGCGGCGGGACCGCCTGGAGGCGTTGACGGTCCGCTGCGAGGAGCACCGGCCCGCCGGCCGCACCCGCACCGTCTGAGCGGCCGCTTGCACCCGCAGGACCAGAGCGGAAAATCCCGCCGCCGGCGGCAGCACTTCCCCGTTTCCCCGCGGCAGGAAGCGAAGGCCAGGACGAGAAAACGGAAGCATTGACACGATATCCATCCACGGATGGCAACGCTGGCCAGCATACCAGACGCAGTCACTCTTCGCAGCAGGAAACGGGGGATAAGCGTTGCTACGCTCCATCGTGCCCGCGCCCGGGCGCCCGGCGCGCCTTGAGGCGAGCGCCCTCGCGACCATTCTCATGCTCTTGCTCATGCTGTTCGGCGGCATCAAGCCGGGCGTGCCCCCGGGGGTGCCCGGCGCCGCCGACGCACCACCGGCGGCCACGAGTCCCACGCCCAAGCCGCCCGCCGGCGGCACACCCACCCAGCCGCAGCCCGCTGAACCGGCCAGCCCGGCTCCGTCCGGCCCTGTGCCCGCGCCGCCGGCCGCGGGGGTACAGCCCGATGCGCCATCCGGGACGCGGCCCGCGTCCCCCGGGGGCTCGCCGGCCCCGGCGGCCGCCGCGCCTCTCAGCGGCTACACCATCGTCTTGGACCCCGGCCACGGCGGGGCGGATCCGGGGGCACGGGGCGCGAGCGGCGCCACGTGGGAAAAGTACAACGCCTGGTTTGTCGCCCTGGACGCGAAGGCGCTGCTCGAGGCGGCGGGGGCGCGCGTCGTGCTCACCCGCGGCGGCGATGAATACGTCACCCTGGCCGAACGGGTGCGGCTGGCCCAGCGCCACGGCGCGGCCCTGTTCATCAGCATCCACAACGACTGGAACCCAAACGCCGCGCTGCGGGGCGTGACCACTTATTACTACCACGACCGCAGCCGCCCGCTGGCCGACGTGATGCAGGCGGAGCTGGTGCGGCGGTTGGGCGCCCGGGACGTGGGTGTGCTGCGGCAGCCCTTCTACGTCCTGCGCATGAGCAGCATGCCGGCGGTGCTGCTGGAGCTCGGGTTCTTGTCCAACCGGGAAGACGAGGCTCGCCTCGCGGATCCGGCCTACCGCTACCGGGCCGCGGAGGCCATCTACCACGGCGTCTTGCGCTACTTGTCCGGCGCCTAGACCCTGCCGCGGGCGGCGACGGCGGCGAAGGCCCGGTCGGCCGCGTTGACGGTGAACTCGATGTCTTCCTCGGTATGGGCGGCGCTCACGAACCACGCTTCATAGATGGAGGGCGCGAGGTGGATGCCGGCGGCCAGCATTTCCCGGAAGAAAAGGGCGAACGCGGCCGCGTCGCTGCGCTCGACCGCGGCGAAGTCCCGCACCGGTTCGCTGGTGAAATGGACCGAGAGCGCGCCGCCCCGCTGGTTGACCACCACGGGCACGCCGTGCCGGGCCGCGGCTTCCCGCAAGCCCCTGGCCAGCGCTTGGCCCAGCCGCGCCAGGCGCTCGTACAGCCCCGGTTCCCGCAGCGCTTGCAGGCACGCGTAGCCCGCCGCCAAAGAGAGAGGGTTGCCGCAGAAGGTGCCGTCCTGGTACACCGGCCCCACGGGCGCCACGTGGTCCATGATGGCCGCCGGCCCGCCGTACGCGCCGATGGGCAGCCCGCCGCCGATGATCTTGCCCAGCACGGTGATGTCCGGCCGGAAGCCCAGCTGGTCCTGGATGGCGCCGTAGTGGAACCGGAACGCGGTGATCACCTCGTCGTAGATGACCAGGACCCCCGCCTTGGCCGCCGTCGCGTGGACGGTTTCCAGAAACCCGGGTTCGGGCGGGACGATGCCGAAGTTGCCCACCAGCGGCTCCACGAGGATGGCCGCCACCTGCTGGCCCAGCTCCGCCATGACGGCTTTCAGCGAGCCGGGGTCGTTGTAGGGCAGGGTGATCACGTCGGCGGCGACGCCCGGCGTGACGCCCGCGCTGTCCGAGAGGCCGAGGGTCGAAGCGCCGGAGCCGGCGCCCAAGAGCACTGGATCGGAGTGGCCGTGGTAGCAGCCGGCGAACTTGATCAGCTTGTGGCGGCCGGTCACGCCCCGTGCCAGCCGGATGGCGGTCATCACCGCCTCGGTGCCCGTGTTGACGAAGCGAACCTTCTCGATGCCGGGGATCACCGCCTTGAGGTGCTCGGCGAAGGCAACTTCCAGCTCATGGGGCGTGCCGTACACGGTGCCCCGCTCCGCGGCCTTCTGCACCGCCTCCACCACGACCGGGTGAGCGTGGCCCAGGATAAGCGCCCCGTACGCGCCCACATAATCAAGGTAGCGGTTGCCGTCCGCGTCCCATAGGTAGGCGCCTTCGCCCCGGCGCATGTAGACGGGGTGGGGCAGGCCCACGGGGGCAAACGAGCGGGACGGGCTGTTGACGCCCCCCGTGATGTGCTGGAGGGCCCGTTGAAACAGGTCGTGGGAACGCTGCAGGCGTTTCACCCAGATCACTCCTGTAAACCGTCTGCCGCACTGGGGGAGCGGCGCGGCCTCAATCCGATTCGCTGCCCGGGCCTGGTTTCCTCTGCCTCCGTGCGCGACCCTTGACAGCCCCTGTGGGGTCGGGCACAATGGTAACGGGTTATGGGCGGCCTTTCTATAAGGCCGCTTCTCAATAGAAAGGGGTCGAGTTACCGTGGCGAGACCTACCCTGGAAATCAGGGATTTGCGCGTTAGCATCGAGGGCAAGGAGATTCTGAAGGGGCTCTCCCTGACCGTGCAGGGCGGCGAGGTGCACGCCATCATGGGGCCCAACGGTTCGGGCAAGAGCACCCTGGCCTACACCCTCATGGGTCATCCCCGCTACGTGGTGGACGACGGGGAGATCCTCATGGACGGCGAGGATCTGCTGGAGATGGAGCCCGATGAGCGGGCCCGCCGCGGCCTGTTCTTGGCCTTCCAGTACCCCGTGGAGATCCCCGGCGTGACGGTGGCCAACTTCCTGCGCACCGCGTACAACGCCATCCACGGCGGCGAGGGCAAGGAGATCTCGGTGCTGGAGTTCCACAAGCTGCTCAAGGAGCAGATGGCGGCGCTCCAGATCGACGAGGAGTTCGCCACCCGCTACCTCAACGAGGGCTTCTCCGGCGGCGAGAAGAAGCGCCACGAGATCCTGCAGATGGCCTTGCTCCGGCCGCGCATCGCCATTATGGACGAAACCGACTCCGGGCTGGACATTGACGCCCTCAAGATCGTGGCCGAGGGCGTCAACCGGCTGCGCAGCCCCGAGCTGGGCGTGCTGGTCATCACCCACTACCAGCGCATTCTCCGCTACCTGCGGCCGGACTACGTGCACATCCTGATGGACGGCCAGATCGTGCGCTCCGGCGGCTGGGAGCTGGCGGAGGAGCTGGAGGAGAAGGGCTACGACTGGCTCAAGAGCGAGATCAGCGCGTAAGGCGCGGCCCGCGGGCAAGGAGGACAGGCACATGACCACCCAGACCAAACTGGATCGGGACCTGATCGCGGCGCTGTCCGACCGGGCCGGCGAGCCGGCTTGGGCGCGGGAGCGGCGGCTGGCCGCGTGGGACCGTTTTGTGGAGCTGCCCGTACCCGCCTATGAGCGGACGCGGCTGAAGGAAAGCCAGTTTGAAGACTTCGATCCGCCCAGGAGCAGCGGCAAATTGTTGGCCTGGACCGAGCTGCCTGAAGCCCTGCGGGCGGAGTTGGGGGATACAAACGGCCGGGTGCTGGTCGTGCAGCACAACGGCACCGCGGCCTACCGGCAGGAGCCCGCGGGGCTGCCGGACGGCGTCATCGTCACCGACCTGGCGACGGCGCTGCGGGAGCATGCGGACCTGCTGGAGCGGTACTACCTCACCCGCAGCGGCGAGGGCCTGGACAACAAGGTGTCGGCCTTGAGCGGCGCGCTGCACACGGGCGGCCTGTTTGTCTACGTGCCGGCCGGGGTGGAGGTGCAGCTGCCCGTTGAGTACGTCCTGTGGGTGGACGCAAGCGGGGCGGCGGTGGCCGACTACGTTCTGATCGTGGCCGAGGCGGACAGCCGGCTGACGGTGCTGGAGAGCACCTTCAGTGCCCCGGGCGTGGAGCGGGCGTACCGCTTTGGCTTGGTGGACGTGTTCGCCGGCGAGGGCGCGCGGGTGGTGTGCGGCAACATCCAGGCCTTCGGCGAGGGCGTGCAGAGCTTGGTGGTGCGCCGGGTCGTGCCGGATGAGCGGGCCCACGTGGACTGGGTGGCCGCGGAGTTCGGCGCCGACCTCTCGGTCAATGAGATGGACAGCCGCCTGGACGGACGAGGCAGCGAGGTGCGGGCCCTGGGCGTCTTCTTCGCCGGCGGGCGTCAGCACCTTGACCTGGAGATGCGTATGCTGCAGACGGGCCGGGAGACCGCCAGCGACATCCTGGTCCGGGGCGTGGTGAAAGACCAGGGACGGGCCGTGTACGCGCCTTACACCCTCATCGAGCACGACGCCAAGGACAGCACCGGCTTCCAGCGCGGCAACACCTTGGTGCTAGACGCACAGGCGCGCGCCTACAGCATCCCGCAGCTGCACGTGGTGGAAGACGAAGTGCAGGGGGCGGGCCACGCCGCCACCATCGGCAAGGTCGACCCCGAGCAGCTCTTCTACCTGCAGGCTCGCGGCCTCACCCCGCAGCAGGCCAAGCGGCTCATCGTGGACGGCTTTTTCTACCCGGTTACCGACCACATCCCGGTGGAGGCTCTCAAGCAGCGGGTGATGGCCATGGTGGAACGGAAGATGGCCACATGATGGACGCGCGGCTGATCCGCCGGGACTTTCCGGTCCTGGAGCAGATGGTCAACGGCCGGCCGCTGGTTTACCTGGACAGCGCCGCCACCGCGCAGAAGCCGCGCCCGGTGATCGAGGCCGTGCGCCGCTTTTTCGAAGAGTACAACGCCAACGTGCACCGGGCCATCCACGCCTTGGGCGAGCGGGCCACGGCCGAGTACGAGGAAGCGCGCCGCAAAGTGGCGCGCTTCATCAATGCGCCGGCGCCCCGCAACATCGTGTTCACCAAGAACGCCACCGAGTCCATCAACCTGGTGGCCTACAGCTGGGCCCGGGGCAACCTCAAGCCGGGCGATGAGATACTGGTCTCGCCCATCGAGCACCACTCCAACCTGGTGCCGTGGCAGCTCGCGGCGCGGGCCACAGGGGCGCGGCTGCGCTTCTTCGACGTGACTCCGGACGGCCGGCTGCGTCTGGACAATTTGGAGGAGCTCATCTCCGAGCGGACCCGCCTTGTGGCCGTGACGCACGTGTCCAACGTGCTGGGCACCATCGTGCCCGTGCAGGAAATCGTGGCCGCGGCCCGCCGGGTGGGGGCGGTGGTGCTGGTGGACGGCGCGCAGAGCGTGCCCCACATGCCTGTGGATGTGCAAGCGCTGGGCTGCGACTTCCTGGCCTTCTCCGGGCACAAGATGGGCGGGCCTACAGGAATCGGGGTGCTCTACGGCCGTGAGGAGCTTTTGGAGCGCATGGACCCGTTCCTGGGCGGCGGGGACATGATCAGCGCGGTGCGCCTGGAGTCCTCCGAGTGGGCGGAGCTGCCCTACAAGTTCGAAGCCGGCACGCCCCCCATCGCGGAGGCCATCGGGTTGGGGGCGGCCGTGGACTACCTGACCGGCATCGGCATGGACCAGGTGCATGCCCACGAACGCCAGCTGACGGCGTACGCCCGCGAACGCTTGCAGCAGGTGCCCGGCGTCACCATCTACGGTCCCGAGGAGCGGGGGGGACTCGTTACCTTCAATGTGGGCGACATCCATCCCCACGACCTGGCCACCGTGCTCGACCAGCACGGCATCGCCATCCGGGCCGGTCACCACTGCGCCCAACCCGTCATGGAGTGGCTGGGGGTGCCGGCCACGGCGCGGGCCAGCTTCTGGATTTACAACACCGAGGAAGACGTGGACCGCCTGGTCGAAGGCTTGCGGGCGGCGAAGGAGTTTTTCGGCCATGTCCCTTGAGAGCAGCTATCCCGTGAAGCTCAACGAGCTGTACCGGGACGTGATCATGGATCACTACCGGCGCCCCCGCAACAAGGGCCGGCTGGAGCAGCCGTCGGTGTCGGTGGACCTGCACAACCCCGTGTGCGGCGACGAGATCACGCTGCAGCTGTTGGTGGAGGACGGGCGAATCCGCCAAGCCCGCTTCATGGGGCGGGGCTGCTCCATCAGCCAAGCGTCGGCGTCCATGATGACCCAGCAGCTGGAAGGCAAGACGCTGGCCGAGGCCGAGGAGATGCTCAACCGCTTCAAGCAGATGATGCGGGGCGACGAGTCGGCCGGGGAGCCCTTGGGCGACTTGTACGCCCTGCACGGCGTGGCCAAGTTCCCGGTGCGCGTCAAGTGTGCGCTTCTCTCGTGGGAGGCGCTGGAACGGAGTCTGGAGCAGCTGCGCTGACGTCCGCTGCGCCGCTGGGACCGTCGCTGGCCGGCAGATGGCTGCCGGCCAGTTGGTCTTTATACTGCAGCTGGTAGAGCCGGTAATAGAGCCCGCGCTGTTTGAGCAGCTCCTGGTGGGTCCCCATCTCCCGGATGCGCCCTTTGTGCAGCACGATGATCTGGTCGCAGTGCTGGATGGTGGACAGGCGGTGGGCGATGAGAATGGTGGTGCGCCCGCGGATGAGGCGCGCCAGCGCCTGCTGGATCAACTGCTCGGTCTCGGTGTCGATGTTGGCCGTGGCTTCATCCAGCACCAGGATGGCCGGATCGTAAGCCAAAGCCCGGGCGAAGGCCAAAAGCTGCCGCTGGCCTGCGGACAAGCCCGCGCCCCGCTCGTGCACGGGCGCCTTGAAGCCGCCGGCGAGCCGAGAGATGAACTTCTCCGCGCTCACCAGCCGCGCCGCCTCCCGCACCCGCGCCGGTCCGATGTCGGGGTTCCACAGGGTGATGTTGCTCTCGATGTCGCCCGTAAACAGAAACACGTCCTGCAGCACGATGCCGATGTGGCGGCGCAGCTCGCGCCGGGGGATGCGGCGGATGTCCACGCCGTCTATGAGAATCTCGCCCCGCTGGATGTCGTAGAACCGGTTCAGCAGGTTAATGATGCTGCTTTTGCCCGCGCCGGTGGCGCCCACCAGGGCCACCGACTGGCCGGGCCGGACGTGGAAGCTCACGTCCTTGAGGACCCACTCCTCGTCGTTGTAGGCGAACCAGACGTTGCGGAACTCGATCTCGCCCCGCACCTGGGGCAGGGTGACCGGCTTCGCGGGGTCGCTTTCCGGCTGGGTGTCCAGGATCATGAAGATGCGCTCGGCGGACGCCATCGCGGCCTGCATGATGTTGTACTTCTCCGTCAGGTCGTTGATGGGCCGGAAGAACGTCTCGATGTACTGGACGAACAGGTACAGGAGGCCAAAGTCCAGGGTGTTCTGGACGACGCGGCCGCCGCCGTACCAGATGAGGATGGCCAGGGCCAGCGACGACAAAAACTCCACCGCCGGGCGGAAGAGGGCGAACACCCGCACCTCCTGCACCATCGACTCGTAGTGGTCCCGGTTGATCTCGTCGAACTCCCGGAACTTGCGCTCTTGCTGGTTGAAGATCTGGATGATGCGCATGCCGGCCAGGTTCTCCGCCAACGTGGCGTTGATGCGGGCCAGTTTCACCCGCACCTGCCGGTACGCATCCCGGGCCCGGACGCGGAATTGGACGGTCACCAGCGCCACCAGCGGCATTACCGTCAGACTCACCAGCGCCAGCTGCCAGTGGACCCGGAACATGACGATGAGGATGCCGAGCAGCAGGAAGACGTCCTGGAAGAGGTTCACCAGCACGTTGGTGAACATCTCGTTGAGGGTGTCGGTGTCGTTGGTGACCCGGGTGACGAGGCGACCCACCGGGTTGCGGTCGAAGAACTGCACCGGCAGCCGCTGCAGGTGGGAAAAGATCTGGGCGCGGATACTATAGACGATGCGCTGGCCGGTGTAGTGCAGGATGTACACCTGGGCGTAGTTGAGCACGAAGGTCGCCAGGACGACGGCCAAAAACAGCAAGGCGAGCCGCGCCACCGCCTCCAGGTCGTGCCGCCGTAGCGCGGCGATGGCCGCCGCGTCCAATCGTTCCGCGGCAAAGGCCTGCCCTTCGGTGATGACGGTGTAGCCGTTCCCCAGGGCCGCGACCTCCCGGGCCTGGGTGCGCTGGTCGATGACGCCGTCGATGAGGTAGTAGTGGCCGCCCCTGTCGTCTTGCACCCAGACGATCTGCCGCCAGCGCTCTACCGGGACGCCTGCGGGCAGATCCCGTTGCCGCACCAAGACGGAGCCGTCCCACAGCACCCCGGGGGCGGGTTCGCTGCCCGGGGCAAAGACCGCCAGCGGTTCCTCAAAGGCCAAAAGGTGATCGTCGATGGCGACGCGCACGATGTACGGGCGGGCCAGCTCGCTGACGGTGATGAGCAGGATCAGCACGAAGGCCACGGCCATCCAGCCGGCGTAGGGCCGCGCGTAGGTCAACAGCCGGCGCATCAGCCGCGCGTCGTAGGCTTTGCCCAACGTTTCTTCCTGGTGGAAATC
>DATCKT010000080.1:0-5421 GCA_036562195.1 Limnochordales bacterium | reverse complement strand
GGGGTGAGCCACATCACCGGCGTGAGCGAGCTTATGGCCGCATTCATCGGGTAGCGCAGCCACACCCGCCACTCCTTGGCGACCACGGCCCGGGCCACCCGCAGGTTCCTTGCCAGCTCCACTGGGACTCCCTCCTCGCCCGCCGTCAAGAGTGCGACAAGGTGCCCGCCTGCCGGCCCATGCGCTCCACGGCGCGAAACGCGAGCCACCCTCCCACCCGTGCCATGGAGGAACCCCCGGCCGCCAACCCGAAAACCATCGGTGGAAGTGATTCCGAGGCCGCACGACGAACGGCGCCCGCGAGGGCGTCCAGTCGAGGAGGGACGCCCAGGATGGAAGCCTTTGCCTACGCCGCCCCGCGCACGGTGGCCGAGGCGGTGGAACTGCTGGCCAACGCGCAAGGCGCAGCCCGGCCGCTGGCCGGCGGCACGGACCTCATCCCGCAGTTGCAGGAGGGCCGGCGCAGGGCGGGCCTGGTGGTAGACATCAAGCGTATCCCGGAGTTGCGGGAGGTGCGCTGGGATCCCGAGGCTGGCCTCACCATCGGCGCGGCGGTTTCGTGCGCGCAGGCGGCCCGGGTGCCGGAGCTCCGGCAACACTACCCCGCCCTGCATACGGCTTGCACCCTGATCGGCTCCATCATGATCCAGCACCGCGCGACCCTGGCCGGCAACCTGGCCAACGCGTCGCCGTCGGCCGACGGCATCCCGCCCCTCATCGTGCATGGCGCCGAGGCCATCGTCGCCGGCCCCGCGGGCACGCGGCACGTGGCCGTGGAGCAGGTGTGCACGGGACCGGGCCAGACGTGCCTGGCGCCCGGCGAGTTCATCGTCGCCCTCCATCTGCCCGTGCCGCCGCCCCACACCGCGTCCCATTACGTACGCTTCACGCCCCGCAACGAGATGGACATCGCCGTGGTGGGCGCCGGCGCCGCGGTGACGCTGGATGCGGCTACAGGCGTCTGCCGGACGGTGCGCATCGCCCTCGGGGCGGTGGCGCCGACGCCGGTGCGGGCTGCCGCCGCCGAGGAGTACCTCACCGGCAAGCCCCTGACCGACGAACACCTGGCCCACGCCGCCCGGCTGGCGGTGGAAGCGGCCCGGCCCATTTCCGACGTGCGGGCTAGCGCCGAGTACCGGTTGCATCTGGTAGAGGTCCTGACCCGCCGGGCGCTGGCGGCGGTGCGGACCCGGCTGGGCCACGGTGCTGGCGCAGCGGCGAGCTAGTGAAAGGAGGTTGACGGGTGCCGTGTCCACAAACGTGAGTTCCGCCCACGGCGTCTCAGGTCGGGCTAACCCAGCCCAGCCCATCCCAGTTGAGGCAGCCCCAGCCGCGCTCCTTCGCGGCAAGACCCTGGTGGAGGCGACGATCAATGGGGTCCCCACCCCGTTTGTGTGCGAGCCGCGGCAGACGCTCCTTGAGGTGTTGCGGGAACAGCTGGGCTTGACCGGCACCAAGGAAGGCTGCGGCAACGGCAACTGCGGCGCGTGCTGCATCCTGCTGGACGGGCAGCCCGTCAACAGCTGCCTGGTGCTGGCCGTGGAGGCGCAAGGGCGGGAGATCCTCACCATCGAAGGCCTGGCGGCGACCGCGGGCCCGGCGGCGGGCGGCGTGCACCCGCTGCAGCAGGCGTTCCTGGAGCACGGGGCGCTGCAGTGCGGCATCTGCACGCCTGGGTTTCTGATGGCGGCGAAGGCGCTCTTGGACACGAACCCGCGGCCCACCGAGCACGAAGCCCGGCGGTGGCTGGCCGGCAACCTGTGCCGGTGCACAGGCTACGACAAGATCATCCGGGCCGTGCTGGATGCGGCGGAGCGCGTTGCTGCGGATGGCGTTGGTTCGGACCGGGTCGCTGCGGGTCGCGAGGCGGCCGCCGCCGCTCAAATGGCTGGCCCGGAGGAGGTGGACCGGCAATGAGCACGACGGTCAATCGTGCGGCGCAGGCGGCCGGGACCCACGGGCACGCCTACCGGGTCATCGGGACGCGGCCCGTGCGCCACGACGGGCTGGACAAGGTGACCGGCCGCGCCCGGTTCGGCGCCGACGTGCGCCTTCCCGGCATGCTCTACGGCCAGGTGGTGCGCAGCCCCTATCCCCACGCCCGCATCAAGGCCATCGACACCACCCGTGCCCTGGCCCACCCCGGCGTGCGGGCGGTCATCACCGGGGCCGACATGCCCGCCCTGAACACCGACGCCGTGGCCGAGCTGGGCGAGGGCGCCATCGAGCTGAAGTACGCCAGCATGTTAATCTTGGCACGCGACAAGGTGGTGTTCCAGGGGCAGCCCGTCGCAGCGGTGGCCGCCGACACGCTGCAGGCGGCCCGGGAAGCGGCCCGGCTCATCCACGTGGAGTACGAGCCGCTCCCCGTCGTGGAAGACGCCGTGGCGGCCATGGAACCGGGCGCCCCGCTGCTGCACGAGGACCTGCACACCGTGATCCCCGGCGGCGGCAAGGCCGAGCGGCCCAGCAACGTGGCCAAGCACGTCCAGTACGAGCGGGGCGACGTGGAGGCCGGTTTCCGGGAGGCCGATGTGGTCATCGAGCGGGAGTTCCGCACCGCCATGGTGCACCAGGGCTACATCGAACCGCAGAGCGCCACCGCGCTCTGGAGCCCGGACGGGCGGCTGACGGTGTGGACCACCACGCAAGGCGCGTTCACCGTGCGGGAACAGCTGGCAAAGCTGCTGCAGATGCCCATCGGGCACATCACGGTCGTGCCCATGGAGATCGGCGGCGGCTTCGGCGGCAAGATCCAGGTATACTTGGAGCCCCTGGCCGCGCTTTTGTCCCGGCAGGCGGGCCGGCCCGTCAAACTGACCATGAGCCGGACGGAGGTCTTCATCGGCACCGGTCCCGGGTCGCCCGCGTACATCCGCTGCAAGCTGGGCGCCAAGCGGGACGGCCAGCTGGTGGCCGCCCAGCTGTACATGGTCTACGACGCGGGCGCCTTCCCCGGCTCCCCGGTGGGCGGCGGCGCCGTTACCGGCTTGTCGCCCTACCGCATCCCCAACTTCCGGGTGGACGGCTTTGATGTGGTGACCAACAAGCCCCGGGTCCAGGCGTACCGGGCCCCGGGCGCGCCCCAGGCGGCGTTCGCCGTGGAAACCGTCCTCGACGAGATCGCCGAAGCCTTACAGATGGATCCGGTGGAACTCAGGCTCAAGAACGCGAGCACGGAGGGCGACCGCCTGATCCACGGGGCGCCCTTCAACCGCATCGGTTTCCGGGAAGTGCTGGAAGCGGTGCGCAACCACCCCCACTACCGGGCGCCCCTGCCCCCGCCGGTGCCGGAAGGCGCGGGTAGCGGTGCGGAGGGCGCCGCGGGCAGCGACGTGTACGCGGTGGGGCGCGGCGTGGCGGCCGGGTTTTGGTTCGGCGGCAGCTTGACGTCCACGGTGCACCTGACCTTCAACCCCGACGGCACCGTCAACCTGATCCTGGGCTCGTCCGACTTGAGCGGCGGCCGGGCGGCGTTGGCCATGATCGTCGCCGAGGAGCTGGGGCTCGAACCCCACGAGGTCAAGCCCATCATCGCCGACACCGACACCGTGGGCTACAACGACGTCACCGGCGGCAGCCGCACCACGTACGCCACGGGCACCGCCTGCTGGCGGGCGTGCCAGGACGCCATCGCGCAGCTCAAGGTGCGGGCGGCGCAGCTCCTCGAGGCAGACCCGGAAGCCGTCGCGTTCGGCGGCGGCGAGTTCTGGATTTGGGAAGAGCCGCAGTACCGCGTCAGCCTCAAGGAGGTCGTCGCCAACCTGCAAAAGACCGGCGGGCCCATCGTCGCCCGGGGCATCGTCAACAAGCTCCCGATGGCACCCGCCTTCGGCGCCCACATCGTCGACGTGCGCGTCGACCGGGAAACCGGCAAGGTGGACATCCTGCGCTACACGGCGGTACAGGACGCGGGCAAGGCCATCCACCCCACCAACGTGGAAGGCCAGATGCAGGGCGGGGCCGCGCAGGGCATCGGCTGGGCGCTGTTTGAGGAGTACGTGTTTGACCACGGCGTCATGCGCAACCCCAACTTTTTGGACTACCGCCTGCCCACGGCGCTGGACCTGCCCATGATCGACACGGTCATCGTCGAGGTGCCGGCTTCGGAGGGCCCCTACGGCGTGCGGGGCGTCGGCGAAGTGCCCATCGTGCCGCCCATCGCGGCCGTGGCCAACGCCATCGCCCGGGCCACCGGGGTGCGGGTGCGGGAGCTGCCCATGTCGCCGGAGCGCATCTGGCGGGCACTCACCAGCGGCGGCCGCGCCGCGGAACAGGCGGGCTGAGCGGCGATGCCGAAAGTCTGGGTGCCAAGCCCCATGCGGGACGTGACGGGCGGGCAGCACACCCTCGACATCCCCGGCCGCACCGTGCGGGAAGTGCTCACAAACCTCACGGAACGCTACCCGCAAGCCCGCGAGCGCCTCTTCCGGCCCGACGGGACGCTTCAGCCCCACCTGGCGCTCATGGTCGACGGGGCGGAAGTCCGCAGTTGGAACACGGCCCTGGCGCCCGACAGCGAACTGATCATCACCGCGGCGCTGGGCGGCGGCTGAGGGAGGAGCTACGCGGCAGCCGAGGGGGAGCCACATGGCAGCTGAGGGGCCACGCGACGGCTGCGGGGGACCCACGCGAAGGCGTAGTACACGACGGCTGTGGGGGAACCGGCCGGCGGCAAAGGGGCGGTTGGCGGGCGCCGCCACCGCATGGCGGCGCTGGCTCATCGCCCGGGCAGGTCCGGCGGGACGTCCCCGGGCGCGTCGATGTCCCGCAGTTCCTCCGCGGAAACCGGGACGGTGCGCAAGCCGTCGCCGGCCGCAAGCAGCACCGCCCGGGCGCCCCGATCGCCTGTCAGCGCCAGCACCTGCGGCCACAGCGGCCGCCGCAGCACGCACGGCGGGCCCGGCCGGCCGGAGCCGTAGGAGGCCGCCGCGGCCAACACGCCCGGCTCCAGTGCGAGGGCCGCAAGCCGGCGCAACGTGGCGACTCGCACGAAAGGCTGATCGGCCAGCAGCACAGCCAGGGCCGCAGCTGCCTTGTCCGCCAGCGCCGCGTGCACCCCGGCTTTGAGGGAGGCCGCTTGTCCCTCCTTGTAGTTGGGGTTGTGGACGTAGCGCACGGCCGCCGGCAGCCCGCCCAGCGCCGCCTCCACCGCCTCGGCCCCAAAGCCGGTCACGACCCACACCGGCGCCAAGCCGGCCGCCAGGCACGTGCCCACCACCCGCCGCACCATGGGCTCGCCCTCCACCGGCAGCACCTGCTTGAGGGCACCCATGCGCGTCGCCATGCCGGCGGCCAGGACGACGGCCGCGACCCGGGGACGACGGTCGCGCACACCGGGCTCTTCCGTCTCCAACCCCGTCGAGCCCACGGCCCTCACCCCCGCCCAGCCCAGGGCCCTCACCTCCCCAGCCCAGGGCC